>CAZJZW010000042.1:0-1943 GCA_964550665.1 uncultured Candidatus Saccharibacteria bacterium | reverse complement strand
TTTCTTAGCAAAAAAGTAACCAAAAAGCCAAGACGCGGAAAAATATATTCTAAAATTTATTCGATTTTGGCTAAGAAAGTGATGAACTCGGAAAGTCTATACTTTCCTCAAACAGCATCACTTTCTAAAGCAAATCAAATAAATTTCTTAACGATATATTTTAAGCGTCAAAACGGTAACTTAGAGTTAATTGACAAATAATTTAATATATGTTATAAATAAAATGACACAAAAGTACAAATTGCCGATGGTAAAACATTGGCTTAAAACTTGCAAACATGGAAACCCTTAACCTTGATTACAGGGTCAGTATTCGACAAATGCTTAAAGACTTTAAGTTTAAAGTAAATGCATCCATCAAGCCGGAAAGCCTAGATCTTCTCGATGATGTAAAAGATTGTGTAGAAGATCTAGAACCGCAGGTGTTTGCGGCAAACCGCAGTGAGAAAAGCCACTGGTGTGCCTATGTAGGTGTTCGTACTTCTGAAGTCCGTGACAAAATGGAGGAAGTTGGTTTCCGGAATGCTACGATCAAAGAGGTCTTGGCTTTTGGATTTTTTCATGAGGGTCCGATAAATGTCAGGATTTTAGATTGCGTCATCGCTGGCCTTCCGGGGTATATTCCTCTTGTTGAAAAAACCAAGTACAACATTTGGCTAACCCTGGATAAAAACAACAGCTATTGGGATTACCGGGAAAAGTTTCTTGGTATTCGTAAGTAACACAGGATAAAGGCGCCCCTACCATAAGGCGCCTTTTTTCGTGTCTAAATTTATAAAATCTTTCATTTATCTATGTTAAAATACTTCCTATATGACTCAATTAGACGCTCTTACAATTCTCAAAACTGGTGCAAATGTTTTTCTGACGGGTGCTCCTGGTGCTGGTAAAACCTACGTCTTAAATCAATACACAAAGTATCTAAAAGAACATGACATCTCTGTGGCGGTGACTGCTTCGACAGGTATTGCTGCAACACATATTGGCGGTGTGACTATTCACTCATGGTCAGGTATTGGCGCGAAGCAAAAGATCACAGATTATGAAGTCGACGAACTCGAATCTAAAAAATATCTTTGGAAACGATACGAACAAACAAAAGTTCTCATCATCGATGAAATCTCGATGCTCTCGGGGGATCTTTTTGATTCAGTAAATAAAGTCTGTAAATCTTTTCGAAGAAACGAACTACCGTTTGGCGGAATGCAGGTCGTTGTCGTGGGGGATTTCTTTCAGCTTCCACCGATTACAAAAAGAGGTGAACCCACTCAATTCGCTTTTGAATCAAAATCTTGGAGGGAGTTAAATCCACTCGTCACCTATATTACCGAACAACACCGTCAGGAAGATGACGCGCTTTTAGGGATCCTCGACCGTATTAGAAGAGGGGATGTCGAAGAAGAATTTGAAGAGCTAAAAGATAGACTCGACGTTTCTTTTGAAGATGTGATCAAATCGACAAAACTCTACACGCACAATGCAGATGTTGATAAAATAAATCAAGAAGAACTCGCAAAGATTGATCAAGATGAAGAGTATTATAAAATGAATTCAAAGGGAAAAGCGAACCACGTCACTCGTCTGAAAGAAAGTTGTCTATCTCCCGAAAATCTTTCTTTGAAAATCGGCGCGGTGGTGATGTGTACAAAAAACAACTTCGAAGTCGGTTATGTAAACGGAACACTCGGTGAAGTTATAGATTTTGAAAAAGAGACGGGTCACCCGATCATCATCACCAACCAAGGCAAAGAACTTATCATCGAACCAGTCTCGTGGAGCATTGAAGATGGCGATAAAATCATCGCCTCTATTTGCCAAGTTCCGCTTCGTCTGGCTTGGGCGATCACAGTTCACAAAAGCCAGGGCATGTCCCTAGACGCCGCTGAGATAGACTTAGGCCGAGCTTTTGAATATGGACAAGGATATGTGGCTCTTTCTCGTGT
>CAZJZW010000041.1:0-2111 GCA_964550665.1 uncultured Candidatus Saccharibacteria bacterium | reverse complement strand
TTTTAGAATATATTTTTCCGCGTCTTGGCTTTTTGGTTACTTTTTTGCTAAGAAAAAAGTAACTTCCCATGTTTTCCACTCTATCCACACAGAAACTTCCCCGCTCCTTCATATGCTAAAATCATACCAATGAGTAATCCAAACCACATGCGAATACCACCACATAGTCTTGAATCTGAAAAAGCAGTTCTTGGTTCAATTATGCTTCGTCCAGACGCTCTTAATGAAATCATCGACACTATTTTCGCTGATTCTTTCTACGCGGAAAAACATCGAATGATTTACAAATCAATGCTAGATTTGTTTAACAAGAATGAACCTATCGATCTTCTTTCTGCAACAACGAAACTAAAAGAAAAAAACCAGCTTGAAGCTGTTGGCGGAAGGTCTTACATCGCAGAACTCACGAGTTCTGTTCCAGCATCAACAAACGTAAAACACTACGCTCAGATTGTTTTCAAAAAACATGTTCTTCGTAAACTTATCGAAGCTGGTGAGTTTATGGCGGAGACTGCGTTTTCAGAAACTACCGATGCCGTCGAAGATATACTAGACGCTGTTGAGAAAAAAGTTTTTGCCGTAACAAACGCCGGTGGTGGTGATAAAAAATTTGTAAGTATTAAACAATCACTTCACGAAACTTGGGAAGAAATCGAAAAGCTTCAAGAAGCAAAAGGTGGAATGAGAGGTGTGCCGACAGGTTATCCTGCGCTCGACAACCTTCTTGCTGGACTTCAAAAGTCTGATCTGATTATCCTAGCTGCTCGTCCATCTGTCGGTAAGACAACTCTCGCACTTGATATCGCCCGAAACGCTGCAGCCCAGCACGGAAAATCTGTAGCTATCTTCTCTCTTGAAATGAGTGCGAACCAACTCACTCAAAGAATGCTCGCTGCACAGTCGAAAGTAAACGCTTGGAAACTTCGTACTGGTAAACTTACTGCTGAACAAGATTTCTCTGCTCTACGTGACGCACTCAATGAACTTTCAAAAGCAAAAATTTTCATCGACGATCAGGCTGGAAACTCTATTATGAAAATGAAGTCAGTTTCGCGTAAAATGAAAAGCGAGCATGGACTCGACCTTATCGTTGTCGACTACCTCCAGCTGATGATGACGAGTAAGAATCACGACTCTATGGTTAACCAAGTTACTGAAATCTCTCGCTCTCTAAAAGGACTCGCTCGTGAACTCGATGTTCCTGTACTTGCCCTTTCACAGTTATCTCGTGCCGTTGAGTCTCGTGGAGGTAAACCACGTCTTTCTGACCTTCGAGACTCTGGATCTATCGAGCAAGATGCGGACGTCGTTATGTTCATCCACAGAGAAGATCGTGCTGGAAATACTCGTTCTGATACGGAAAGTAATGGTATGACGGAAGTATTGATTGAGAAGCATAGAAACGGACCACTCGGAAAAGCCGATCTTTACTTTGATGAAAAGAATTCTACATTTCTCTCTATCGAAAAACATATGGAAGGATACACAGCCGCGACCGAGTCTGGCGCTAACAGTGCATTTAACGATTTTTAGTATATGACAAATTCAATTGAAAAATTAGCGGAACTGTTTGAAAAATTCCCAGGCGTTGGTAAGCGACAAGCAAAACGTTTTGTCTATTTTCTTCTACGTAAAAATTCTCTATATACGAAAGATTTGTCTGAGGCGATATTGAGTTTAAAGAAAAATATCAGACTGTGTGAAGAAAGTTTTCAGTTTTTCTATTCTGAGCGTGGCGATACTCTCTCACCCATCGCTCGTGATGAACATCGAGACAATTCAAAGCTGATGATCGTCGAAAAAGATTCGGATTTAGAAAATATTGAGCGTATGGGAGTATACAATGGAAAATATTTTGTACTTGGCGGATCAATTCCCGTTCTTTCGAAAGAACCAACTCAATATATTCGCGAGACAGAACTCTTGAAACTGATTGAAAAGAAAAAAGATATTATAAAAGAAATAATCTTGGCTCTTAGTGTAAATCCTCAAGGAGAAAATACACTAGAATATTTACAAAAACACTTGGAACAATTTGGAATTAAAATATCTATCTTAGGCCGAGGGCTTTCCACCGGAACTGAACTTGAATATTCGGATAAAGATACATT
>CAZJZW010000040.1:0-2308 GCA_964550665.1 uncultured Candidatus Saccharibacteria bacterium | reverse complement strand
ATTCTTCCGACACCTCTCTCGTTCGCCACACCATGCGCCGCGTCAGCACATTCAATCACCGCTGAAAGTTGCGGATACCCGACACCTGTCATCTTCCGAGTTGTACAAGCAGACCCCGGACCGATTCCAACTTTTACAATATCAGCGCCAGCGAGAATTATTTCTTCTGTCATTTCGTTCGTCACAACATTTCCAGCGATAATAATATGATCTGGACAAATAGATCGTATTTCTCGGACGGCTTCGAGAAATCTTTGAAGATATCCATTTGGAACATCAATACAGATGAAAGAAAAGTTTTTTAGCAAATCTTTTTCTTTCATCACTTTGAGGGCTTGCATATCTTCGTCTCGGATACCGAGTGTGTACGCAACATAATCTGGATTTGAAAAATCCTTAAAGAAGTTTTCGTATTCTTCCACAGAATAATATTTATGAAAAGTTGTGATGATTTTATAAGGAGCTAAAACCTTGGCCATTTCAAAAGTTCCACATGTTGCCATGTTGGCTGTCATGATTGGTAAACCCTTCCACTTTTTAGGAGAGTGATAGAAAGTAAATTCTCGTTCAAGTTCTACTTCTTTTCTAGAAGAAAGCGTACTGCGTTTCGGCCGGAGTAAGACATCTGCGTAATCTAGTTTTACATCTTCTTCTATTCTCATTGCTTCGATATTATACAGGGCTTTTAGAATAAAAACAAAAAACACCTTTCGGTGTTTTTTGTTTCAATATTGAACTCTTTTAAAAAGACTATTCGTTTTGTGAAAGAGCGTTCTTTGCTCTATCGATAGCCTTCGCAGCTGCTTCTTTACCACCCAAACCGAAGGCAAGACCTCCAGCGATAGCAAGCATCGCAACTATACCTGTGAATAGGATTTGCATAAATGCTGGAGCAATACCAAGTTCTGAAAGAACAATGATAACTGCGAAAATCCAGATAGCCCATTTAGCTACTGAACCAGCCATTCGTGCTGATCTAACTCCCATTGCTTTTGCTGAACCTTCAACCACCTTTCGGATAGCATCAGATAGAACAGTTGCAATAACAAGTATGAGTGCTGCAATAAATACTTGTGGTAAATATCCAAGAACAACGTTTCCTAAGAAAGCGTTTACTTGATTAAGTCCCAAAAGCTCTAGTGAAGTCATTAGGAACACCACAACAATGAACCACTTTGCAACTTCACCTAGAAACATCCCGAAATCTAGTCGGAACCCTCCTCTTGCAAGAGCATCTTTAAAACCAATACTTTCAAAAAGTTTGTTAACTTTCAAAGCATTGATAACTTGTGCTATGGCTTTACTTACAACAGAACCAATCGCCCAACCGATAATAAAGATTATTATCGCAAGGATAAGATTTGGAACGAAGTTAATAAAACCTAACCACAGACCTTGTAGAGATGAACTAAATAGATCTCCCCATGTTTGAATAAACATATAGCTATATTTTCATTTCTAAATTAAAGAAATATAAAATTAATTTATAACTTTAGAAATTCGACTTTCCTAAAGTACCCTTATATTATACCAAGCCTTTATTAACGTTTTTTTAGGGCCTCTGTGGATAAATCGGGGGCTTTTATAAGCTCTTCGTGCTCAAATTCAAAGATATCACAGACCAATTTGTCATACATATTTGATCTATATTTAAACTCATCTACTGAAAAAACGGC
Source organism: uncultured Candidatus Saccharibacteria bacterium (assembly GCA_964550665.1). Classification (GTDB taxonomy): domain Bacteria; phylum Patescibacteriota; class Minisyncoccia; order Phycocordibacterales; family CSBR16-119; genus JAUPTX01. Next base: position 632 of record CAZJZW010000040.1, on the reverse strand, counting down.
ATACTGTAACTCTTTACCGATTTCCGACTCCAGATTTTTTATCACATTACTTAATGTTTTCATCTTCAGGTTATCTCCCACAATCATCATATCTGCGCGACTTTCTGGGTTCTTTATAAAGACACCGGCGATCACAAGAAGTTTGATTTTACCGGCAGCTTTCAATCTTCGTATAAGTTCTTCTCTATTTGTTCGTTCACTTCCAATCAAAAGACTATGTAGTGGTTCTAAATATTTAAACTCATTATCAAGAAACCAACCTTCAACTTTTCTTTTCGTACTAGTTATTCCTTTTTTTGTTTTTATCTCAATATCTTTTACAAAGTTTTTTTTCTTTACCATCCCGGCAGATTTTAATAGATTTAATTCTGTCCGAGCAGAACTGTCTTTTATCTGAGCACGTAGAGAAACTTCTTTCGTTTCAAAACCAGTTTCTGGATTCATAAGAAAAAGTCTCATAACTTTAACCAATGGAACACTACTAAATAATTTTCCTAAAATATCCATCCTGTTTAAAAGATTAGTTTGATAATACAGCCGCCTGATTTGTTATTGTTTATTATACAAGAAAAGAGACTCCTTAATCAAAATAGACATGTCCCAATTTTTGTTTTGTTATAAAGAAAAAGCGC
>CAZJZW010000039.1:0-2315 GCA_964550665.1 uncultured Candidatus Saccharibacteria bacterium | reverse complement strand
AGAGCAGCTCCCTCTTAAGGAGACGGTCGTAGGTTCGATCCCTACCGAGAGGACAGCCTAATTTGGTATACAAAAAAATATCAGATGGTGTAAGTTTGAATACAGAGATATACGAGCTTGTGACATTTGTTGATAAATTTTAAAAGAGTTGTTTAAAATAATAATATTGCCCGGATGGCGGAATTGGTATACGCGCACGACTTAAAATCGTGTCTCGCAAGGGATGTGGGTTCGACCCCCACTCCGGGCACAAAATCTATTAACGCAACAAACACGTAGCACAGATTATAGTAAGTAAATCCTTTCGATATATCGAAAGGATTTACTTACACTAGAAACTTCTTCGACTATCTTTTTCCCATTTTATTAAGCCAACTCCATCTCCCTTTTCCTGTATATGCAGGCATTCCCATTTGTAAAACTTTCTCTAAAATATCTAGAAGCTTATCTCCCTTTTTATTTTTTAAATATACGAGATTGGTTATAGATTTATATTTTCCTAATATAATATCTTTTTGAAATCTAACAACTGTAGATGTACTAACTTTAAGATTTTTTGATATTGTATAGAATGAAACTTTTTTAGATAGTAAAATAATAATAGCTAATCTTTTAGCGAGCATAATATATTCTGTTTTGGTAATAAGCTCTTGAACAATCGTCTTATTGTTTTGACTTTTAGTTATTATTTTTATCAAGCTATTTTTCATTTTATCCATCACTTGATGGTTTGTTTTTTCTTTTGATATATGAGGCATATAAAATATTATATATAATTCTTTCGATATATCGAAAGAATTATATATAACTATTTTTGTTAAATTTTGTTAAATATGGTTTTGAGTATAGTGGCTGGGTAAATTATGGTTAAGATCGTATGAATATTTGTCTAAATGGATGGGTGTTTTAGGGGGTTTAAAAGCGATATATAAAAGAAAAAGCCTTTGTTTTCAACGTATTCTAGCTTGACAAAAGGAGTTAATATGTGCTATAATATATAAGAAGGATAAAGGTACTCGCGAAAGCGACGAAACATCCGTAACCGCTCGTTAACAACAAAAACAACATAGGAGCACATGGAAACCTTAGTTAAATGGATTTTTTTCATCCTACTGTTTATGCTCGCATACATGGTAGGAGGTGCAGTAGTACTAGCGACACTAGTGACTCTAGTACTACTTGCTTACCCACTGGTTCTCGTAGACAGTATCACAACAAAACTACTCTTCTTCAAAGGAGTAGACCAAAACTGCATTGTTGCATTGTCCACCATTGGTGGACACATTGTTAGATTCTTTGCTCGAGTAGAAGGCAAGAACTTCAACCCTGTTACAGGTTTTCGGAATAACGGAAAACAAAGTGATTTCTATTCTTCACCAATCTTGAATCACTTTGCAAACTTCTGGGGAATCTACTACAAGGGGATAAACACTAAGCTAGTAAAGCCTGATTGGTGCGATTCTCACCAGATACCACACTCCGAAGAGATGACAATAGAGACACTGGAGGCGGAGGTAGCTGGTATCCCTTTCACGATAAACACTATCGTGGTGACAGAAAAAACCGACATGATGAAATATTTCGTGTTGGGGACAAGCAAAGATCCGTTTAAGGTGGTAATGGCTGACTACAACTCTGAAATGCGGAACTTCAGCTATAAGAGGGGTGAGATACCTGTGGACACTAAAGAAATCAACTACCGAACGATCTTCGGCATAAAAACCGAGATTACAAAAGATGACGATTTCGAAAAAGGTCCTTACAAGGCCTTGCAGAATTCTTGCACTACGTATGGGCTGGAGGTAACTAATATATCCATCGGTCCTATTTACCCAACGGATCCAAGAGACCGTGACCTGCTCACACAAGAAGCAAGGGCTGAGATCACACGTCGAACCAAGATCACTGAGGCAAAGGGTACGTCAGAGGCAACAGCCATTGAGGCTGATGGTAATGCAAAGGCTATTAAAGTTGAAGGGGAAGCAAAGATCGCTTACGAAAGAGAACTCATCAAAGCAGGAGTTGCCCCCTCACACCGAAACGCCATGGCATTAGAAAAGCTCTCTAACCTAACTTACCTATCACAAGGTAGGGATAGCGGAGATGCTGCGTTCCAAATAAACCCTGAGAAAAAATGAACTGGTGGTACATCCCCTTATCAATCCTGGTTTTTACAGGGTTGCTGTTCATAATCTTCTTCGCTAAGTTAAACAACCAAAAAGCCGAGAAGACGCCGGACAACAACACTGATCGCATCTACAAAGATGGCGACAAGAAGGAAAAGTGGCACCAGAGGTTCTGGAACAAGGTGAGAA
>CAZJZW010000038.1:0-2370 GCA_964550665.1 uncultured Candidatus Saccharibacteria bacterium | reverse complement strand
TGCTAAGGAAGTGGGCTTTAATCGGCCCCGAGAGTTCGAATCTCTCCGTCTCCGCAAAAGTTCCGCGAAGCGAAAGTTTTGCGGAGACGAACAAAATACATTTATGTATTTTGTGTGAGGATTCGAAAGACGGAGGCGGTATACAAGACGAGCTTGCGAGTACTTGTCGCCGAGTCCGGGGAGGAAGTTCTTATGAGCCTGCCTGTCGCAGGCTGGCGTAGCGAATTAGAAACTTGACCCCGAATCTCTCCGTCTTTTTAGTATATTAAAATAGTATGAATATCACCATCTGCGGAAGCGTTGATTTTACGCATAAAATTATCGAAGTTAAAAAAGAATTAGAGTCAATGGGGCACTCCGTTAATATTCCTTATTTCACGACTAAAATAATGAATGGAGAAATGACGTTTGATGAGTATATAAAAAATAAAGAGAGTGAAAATGGTGATATTTCTCTTCGAGAAAAACAGCCGATCGACATGGTACAAAGATATTGGGATTTTATTAAAAATTCTGATTGCATCTTGGTTTTAAATTTAGAAAAGAAGGGAATCCAAAATTATATTGGAGGCAGCACCCTCATGGAGATAGGTTTTGCATATGGATTTCAAAAGAAAATATATTTATACAATCCAATCCCAGAAAGAAGTGAAAGAATACACTACACAGATGAGATAATAGACATGGATCCAATAATTATAAACCGAAACTTAAATTTAATTAATAGCTAAATACAACCTATGGAAAATAAAGAGTGTAGAAATGCGTGTGAGAGTTGTTTAATGCCTTTGCACAAAGATCCAGGCACAAGAGAAAATGATAGATATTGTTCTCTGTGTTTTAAAAATGGGGAATTGTGTTACAAAGGAAACGATTTGAAAGAATTTCAAAAAATTTGTTACGAATCGATGAGAAGAAGTGGAATAAATAAATTCTTGGCGAAAATCTATACTTTTATGATTCGTTTTGCTCCACGTTGGAAGAAAAAGTAAAAGAAAAAGTGGACCCGAGTCCGCTTTTTCTTTAGTATTTCCTCATCACACCTTTTACAATAGCCACCACCTTTAAACTTTCTGTCGGATGGATGTCTTTAAAATTTTTGTTGGCAGCTTGGAGCCAAGTTTTTTTACCATTTGTCCGGTAATACTTCATCGTGAATTCTCCATCAATTTCGGCGATCACGATTTGTCCGTCTTTTGCTGTATCTCTTCGCTCAGCGAGAACGAAATCACCTTTGGCGATATGTGCGTCTATCATTGAGTCGCCATCAACTTCCAGGATGTACGTAGAATCTTTTTTTTGAATTAATAAATCATCGAGACTTGTCGTATCTAGAACTTGTTCTTCGACAGAAGAGGGAAGTCCGGCTTTTACGAGTCCGAGCATTGGGATTTCTCCTAGGATTTTATTTGGAATCAAGCGACCCATCGTGTCTTTTGCTACAATCCCAGCTTCAACCATTTTGTTTACTAATCGGTAGACTGCGTTCTTTGATTTGAAACCAAAAAGCGCCATCATCTCAGAGTATGAAGGCATGCGTTTTTTGGATTGGTAGAAATCACTTAACTTACTTTGATAATTTGATTCCATATCTTAGAAGAAAGAGAAAACCCGAGTAAGAAATCCTGTTTGTTGTCCATATCGACTTATTTGTTTCTTTAGAAACTTGTGTCGACGAGACTCGATGAAGTAATTCTTGCCCTGTAAAATCTTTACATCGATGATACGGTTCACCTTTCGTATTTCTTTTTCCAACGACTTTATGTATTCATTTTTTGACATAAAAATATTAGGTTAATACTTATAATTTGATACTCTTAGTATATGTGAACGAACGTTCACATGCAAATAAAAAGCTGTGGAAAACTTTAGATAAAAATAATTAAAAAATTTCACCATATAAATGGCTCTGTTTTTGTCTATAAAATATGCTAGGATAGTAAAATTGGAGGATTGGGTGAGTGGCTGAAACCAGCGGTTTACTAAACCGCCGAGGAGTAAAATCCTCCGAGAGTTCGAATCTCTCATCCTCCGCAACGGCTCGAGAAGATGATTCCTCATCTGATCGAGGTGTCGGCGCGCGAGCAGGGGAGATTCGAAAGACGGAGGTGGGTTTACCCAGCACCTTTCGCGAAAGGTGCTGGGTCGCCGAGTCCGGGGAGGAAGTTCTTATGAGCCTGCCTGCCGCAGGCAGGCGTAGCGAATTAGAAACTTGACCCCGAATCTCTCATCCTCCGCAGTTTAGAACGCAGTGAAAAACTACCGAAGTAAAAATACACGATTGCTCGTGTATTTTTACTTTATACTTGGTTAATTTATCCTTTATATTTTGGATCAAAATCCACCATCCATTCAATACCGTATTTGTCT
>CAZJZW010000037.1:0-2889 GCA_964550665.1 uncultured Candidatus Saccharibacteria bacterium | reverse complement strand
CGCCTGTACGACCTATTTGGACGTTTATATCCAAAACTTTTGTTGTAACTTCTTCGGCTGGGAATTTGTACGCCACAGCAAAACGCGGCGCTTTAGCTGTGTAGCCGAGCGCTTCGCAGATCTTTTTAGAGTTTATTTTTATCACTAACCCATCTATACCGAATTCTTCTTTGTCTCGCTTTTGAATAAATGATTGGTAAACTTTTTCTATCTCTTGTATATTTTTACAAAGTTTAAATTTGGAGTTTACATTAAATCCTTGTTTTTTAAGAAAGAGTAGCTCTTCTTCATGGGTCTTTATTTTGTCATCCGTTTTTTTCTCTGGAAATTCAATATCGTAAACAAATGTTTGTAAATCTCTTTTGGCAACAGATTCTGTATCAAGCTGGCGGAGTGTCCCAGCGGCTAGGTTTCTTGGATTTGCATACAATGGTAAATTTTCTTTTTCTCTTTCTTTATTTATCTTTATTAAATCTGATTTTTTAATCCACGCTTCGCCAACAGCCACGAAACCATCTTTCGAAATAACTTTCTTTGGAATATTTTTTATCATTAAAAGATTTTCTGTAATATCTTCCCCGACTTCCCCATCTCCTCGGGTAGCACCTAAAACAAAGCTACCGTTTTTATATGTAAGAACAACCTTTAGTCCATCAATTTTAAGCTCGACGATATATTCTAGTTTTTCTTTCGACACTCCTTCTTTTTCCATAAATCTTTTTACTTTTTCTTCCCAGGCGACAAGCTCATCGTATCCAAAAATATTATCATAAGACCATTGTGGGATCTGATGTTTAACTTTTTCAAAACCTTCAAGGATTTTCCCGCCAACTTTATGGGCTCCACTTTCTTTTTTAAACTCTGGAAATGTATTTTCAAGATCTAAAAGTTCACGTACGAGTGCATCGTACGCTTCGTCAGAAATCTCTGGAGTATCCTTCGTGTGATAGAGATCAATGTGTTTTTCGACCTCCTTTCTAACACTTTTTATTCTTTTTTGGGCTTCTTTTTTATCCATCCCGATAGTGTTTACAAATAATGGCACCTCCCGTATAAAACTCTTCCTAACACTAACGGGACAAGTACAATAGCCCTATTTTACACTAAAATAGGGCTTATTTCATCTTTTAATTTTTGACTTTTAATAAGTAACTCGAATAGATCGTTCAACTTTTTTTGGATTCGTGTCATCTCCACATGGGAAATTACTACCTTTAGATTCTATAAGAGTAGTATATCCAAGACCTAGTGTTACTTGTCTTTTTACTATTATGTCAGCACAAAGTTCATTCTGAGCACCAAATGGCACTTCAAAAGTATAGACCTCATCTGCTTCAAAATCAGAGGTTGGACCAATCGCAAAACCTGGGATATTTCCATTACATCTAAAATCTGGAGTCGCATTGAAAAATCCACCTTGTATAGCATTTACCCGATCGTAATAAAGCGCGCACTCAATACCAGAATCTGCAGCATAAAACGCTTTTGATCCTTCTGTTGCAGAAGAGGAAAGGACTATTTCTTTTAGAGAAATCGAAGCGATACCAATAGCCATCGCCAAAATAACACTAACTATAAGCACGGTGAAGAGAGCGACGAATCCTTTTTGGTTGTTATAAAATTTTTTCATAATTAAGAAGGATCAAACCAATTAAACAAATTATACTGGTAGGAAACTTGATAACCATTTGAACCTTGGGTCCATGATACAACCGAATTTACGATTACCTCTTCTGTATTTCCAGCTTCTATGGGACGTATGGTTATCGTTCGAGTAAAAATAGAATCAGTTATGGTGTTATATGTATACCGGCTTGTAGAGCTGTCAAAACCAATAGGCGGACAAGCTCCATCAAGGCCACCGGTAACACACTCATTTACGGTAAGAGCGCCAACTGATGCGTCAATATAACACGCATCAGTTGCACCAGGACTATCAGCATAGCAATGACCTACCCAATCGTTTGTATCTGATAAAAACATTGTCCAACCAACTGCGTTTTCTGGTAATACAGAAGTGTCTCTCATGTTTCGTACAATCTCAACCCCTTCTTCTGCCAAGTGAGATGCTATGAGTTTATTTTTTACAAATACGTTGTCGTTGATTCCTCTAGCAGTAATAGAAATGAGCCCTGTGACAGATGTAGCAAATATGGCTATAGCAACAAGTGTTTCTACAAGTGTAAACCCGCCTATTAAATTTTTATTTTCAAGATTACTGTTTGGCATCTTTGTCTTATTGTTAAAAAATTTAGAAAATTTAAATTTCAAAAAATTTAATGTGCGGGTAAACCCTGCATTAGAAGATCCTATATTTTTAGAAAATATATTCATAAATTACGGTGTTGGTGGATAATCTAATAACCTTTGAGAAACTGTCGTTTGTAAATTAAACGCCGTAGAATTTCCTCCGACATTCACTGTTCCATTAAGAATAATGAGGACTGAAGGCTGTTCCCCGTCTGTATTTGTACTTGAACCAAATATTGTAAAACCAGAAGTCAGTGGATCAATTTTCAAATCTATTGAATTCATGGGAATTCCAATACCTGAACTAGTAGGATTGGTGAAGTTGGCGCCCCTTATACCTTTAAAGAGATCTCCTCCTGGATCAACAAAATAAATTATTTGATCAGCAGATAAAAGGTTGTCGTCTTCCCCTGGTACTGGATCATAGAATGGCTCAAAGGCAATACCACTACAATTTTCACCATCAAGAGGATCTTCAATAGTGGTGGTTGAAATTTCATTTGTATCATTAATACAGCGGTACAGCGAGCCGAGTCTAATATTTCTCGCCATATCTTCCATAACAAAACTTAAGTTATCAATAGCCGATCTCATTGTTCTTGATTTTCTATATGTATTATTAACTCCCAAAATAGCAGT
>CAZJZW010000036.1:0-2923 GCA_964550665.1 uncultured Candidatus Saccharibacteria bacterium | reverse complement strand
TTTCTTCGAGTAACGATAAATTTGTTAGAGTATTTCTTTGCTTTTCGAGTTTTAACTCCGTAAGCAAGTTTACCGTGACGGGTTTTTGGACCACGTCGTAGACCAATACCTTGTCGGCCTTCACCTCCTCCGTGTGGGTGGTCTACTGGGTTCATAGCAGTACCACGAACTGTAGGTCTAACACCAAGCCATCGGTTTCGTCCAGCCTTTCCTCTTTTAACTAATTTAAATTCAGCATTTGAAACTTCTCCGATACTTGCAAAACAAGTAGAAGGAACTTTTCTGATTTCGCCTGATGGCATCTTCAAAGAAGTTTTTCCTTCATCGTGAGCAACAACTTGAACGAATGCACCCGCTCCTCGAGCTATCTTAGCCCCTCCTTGGAACTTTAGCTCAACATTGTGAACAAAGTTACCTACTGGGATGTTAACCAGAGACATTCTGTTTCCAACTTTTACTTCTGCTTCTTTTGAAACGATAAAAGTGTCTCCTGCGTTAAGTCCTTTAACCGCTAAGATATATCTCTTTTCTCCGTCTTTATAAACAGCGAGTGAGATGAATGAATTTCGGTTTGGATCATATTCAACAGATTTAATAGTTGCTGGAATATCGAATTTATTATATTTAAAATCAATATCTCGATATCGTCTTTTGTGCCCACCACCTTGGTGAGGAACAGTTACGATACCTCTATTGTTTCGTCCTCCTTTCTTTTTAAGACCTCGCAAAAGTTTCTTTTCTGGCTTTGTTCCAGTCAAAACTTTACGATAGTTAGTCGTAGTTAAGTTTCTTTTTCCTGCTGATGTTGGTTTATGTATTTTCACGGTGTTATACAATCTATAATGAAGTATCTTAGCGTATTCTCAGATTGTGAATTATTTAATAATTTTTCTTGTCTTTATCCCGCACGATGCGGGATCTTAGAAAATATAGTCGCCTTGTTACTTATTTTCTAAACGAATTCTATCTTGTCTCCCTTTTTCAGGAATACATAAGCTTTCTTTCCTCCCCCTTTCACACCAAGAGTGTTTTTTCGAACAACTCTTTTTGTTGGGATAGCTACGACGTTCACCTTTACTGGTGTGATGTTGTAGATAGCTTTGATAGCTTTTACAATTTCTACTTTTGAAGCTCGCGGTGCGATATCAAATGTATAGACATTTTTGTCAGATGAGTAGGCAGCCTTTTCTGTGATTCTTGGATTTCTGATAACAGATCCAGAATCGAAAGCGACAACGCCTTCTGCTTTTTCTGTCTTTTTAGAAGCCGGAGCTTTTGCTTTTTTGGTCTCTTTAACCACAACTTCTTTTGTTTCGTCTGCCTTCGCAGAGTCTTTTTTGTTAAATAATCCCATATTACTTTAGCTTAGCTTCTAATGTTTTAATACTTTCGTTTGGATTAACAATAACCAAGTATCGGTGATTAAGAATATCTAAAACGTTCAAGTTTCGGATTTCGTTCACTGCTACGTGAGGAATATTGTTAAAGCTCTTTATCACTGTTTCATCTTTCGAATCAGTTGCAATATGAGCTACTACTTTTTTAGATCCGAGGAGTCTTTCAAATCCTTCTACCTTACCTAAGGCTTTTATTGTTTTGAAAGCTTCTTTTGTTTTCACTTCAGATGGAGTTAGATTGTCCACGAAAAGAATTCTTCCTGCTTTGAATTTTTCAGACAAAACAGTAAACAAAGCTTTCGCATTCATCTTTTTGTTGATTTTCTTTTTGTAGTTTCTAACATTCTTTGGACCGTGAGCAACACCTCCACCAACCCAGATTGGTGACTTTCTATCTCCGTGTCGTGCTCGTCCTGTTCCTTTTTGTTTCCAAGGTTTCTTACCTGTACCAGCTACTTCCCCTCTGTCCTTTGTGTGGGCAGTGTTAGCTCGCTGGTTAGACATCATACTTACCACTACCTGATGAACTAAGTCTGCATTTTTAGGAAGTCCGAAAATACTTTCTGGCAGAGAAATATTTCCAAGAGCTTCTCCATTTTTGCCATATACTTTTGCATCAAGAGAAAAAGCTGCTTTCTCCTTTGGTTTTTTTGTTACTTTTTTTGTTGTTGCCATATAACTTATCCTTTTATAGTGATAACTGTCCCTCGTCGACCAGGCAAGGCACCTTTTATTAGTATTTGATTATTTGCTGCGTCAACCGCTAGAACCTTAAGGTTCTTTACAGTGACAAGATCAGATCCCATTCGTCCGGCCATTCGGATTCCTTTCGCTACACGTCCTCCAGCTCGTCCTCCTGATCCACCGATAGAACCGGCTTCTCGTTCAGAGTGCTTTTGACCGTGAGATCTTCGTCCTCCGTGGAAACCATGTCGTTTAACAACTCCTTGGAATCCTTTACCTTTCGAAATACCAGAAACAGAAACCGTATCACCTATAGCAAATACAGATGCGTCGATTTTGTCTCCTGCGTTTAGATCTGTTGCGTCAACTCGAAACTCTTTTAGAAGTTTAAAGTTTCCGAAATCTCCCATGTGCCCTTTTACAGGTTTTGAGATTCTCGCTTCTTTTTGTTCACCAAAGCCGAATTGAACTGCTTCATATCCGTCTTTTTCTTTTGTCTTTTTGTAGACTACAGTAACAGGACCTGCGTTCACGATAGTCGCTGGGAATACTTCCCCGGCGTCATCGAAGAACTGAGTCATATTCTGTTTTGTTCCGATTATAAATTTCATAAGAATAGTTAAGTTACCACGACGCCCCGTTCCGTCATCCGGAATCGGGGTCGTGGCATTGTACCTATATTAACTTTGTAAATTACTTCATTGTCACATCAACCTCCACACCTGAAGGAAGATTGAGATTTGTTAGAGCTTCGATAGTCTTAGCGTTTGGGTTAAGGATATCGATAAGTCTCTTGTGTGTTCGCATTTCGAATTGTTCTCGTGCATCTTTATATACGAATG
>CAZJZW010000035.1:0-3332 GCA_964550665.1 uncultured Candidatus Saccharibacteria bacterium | reverse complement strand
ATTATAATATCTAAAAAAATGTAAAATGTCAATGAAATACAAAAGCCCACCTTTAGGCGGGCTGTTGATCTTGGGGAAGGTTTTTACACCTTAGTCGCAGCTTTCTTCCAGAGCACGTCGTTGGTCATCGCCCAAATTATGGGGACTTAAACGAACAGTTTTTATGGCATCTAGCCTGTGCAGGGGTAACGGGGCTTTTTCGCCCACAGAGCGAAGCCGTAGCGTTGTTGTAGTTTTACTGCACACGAACAACATGGTGTGTTGCTCTACAGAGTTGATGTATGACTTATACGAGACAAGAACGAGATTCCCTCTTAGGAAATCTTCTGTTCCCTCTCCTACAGTTACTAGGGCTGAGTAATCGGAAATATTCTGACCGATCACCATATGTTCTTTACCGTATACACCGGCATTGAACACTGCTTGTTGTGCAAATCCTTCGTTTCCAAACGAAGTGAAAAGCACCGAAAGTGCGAGAATGATAAGGTACTTCATGAGTCCTGGTTGGGTTAGAGTTCTGGGGGTGGTTCTAACTTAAGAATATATATAAACTATAAATATGTCAATCAAAAAATCCCCTTTTGGGGATATTTTGATTTAGGAGATTTTCGCGATTTTAACCTTGAAAAATGGTTGTCGGTGACCTCGTTTTTTGAAATAGTTGCTTTTCGCTTTGTATTTAATAACAGTAACTTTATCTTCTCGATCGATTTTCTCTAAAGTAGCTTCTACTTTACTTCCTAGCTTTGGAGTACCAATTTGTGTTGAAGCTCCGTCATCGACTAAAAGCACATCGTCAAAAACGATTTTATCACCTTTTTTATATTCACCTGAAAGCTTTTCAATTTGAACAAATTCTCCTTCAGAGACTTTGTATTGCTTTCCACCTGTTCTAATTACTGCGAATTTCATAACAGGGACCATTCTAACCTATTTCATAAAAAATGCAATAGGTATGGATAAACTATTACTTATTATAGCTCCGACTGGAAAGATATCCCCAAATTAAACGCCTTTTATAGCTTTGGTTTTGAAAATATAAGCTATAATTTTTGCAGTATGATTTCTAAGTATAAGCACAAAAATATAACCTGGATTGATATAGAAAAACCAACCAGAAATGAGGTTACTGAAATAACCGAAGAATACAAAATTCCCAAAGTCGCTGGAGTAGAACTTTTAACCGAAACTCTCAAATCGAAAGTAGATTATTATGATAAAGAAGAGGTTATTTACCTGGTTTTACACTTCCCTTTTTTCGATAATCACGAAAAAATAGTTGTAGAAAAAGAAATCGATTTTCTGATCGGTAAAAATTTTCTTATCACAACTCATTATCAAGAAATAGAGCAATTCAACAGTCTTTCACGAGTATTTGAAGATGCTTCTGTTTTAGATGGAAATAAAATCGGGGAAAATCCAGGATTTTTACTTTTCTATATTTTGAAACAACTCTATAAAATACTAGACAATGAACTTGATGGTATCGGAGTAAATCTTGAAAAAATCGAAGGTGATATTTTCGACAGCAGAGAGCGAGACGCGGTAAACAGTATTTCATATGTAAACAGAAAAATAATTCGCTTTAAAAAAGCGCTCAGTTTCCACGGAGATATCATTAAATCAGTTGAGCCGATAGGGGCTCAGATGTTCGGAAGTGGATTTTCTTTTAACATGAGTCTCATTTTAAGTGAGCACAACAAAGTAAACAGCACTGTCGCTTGGTATAAAGAAATCCTTAACGATATGCGAGATACAAACGATACACTACTCACCACAAAGACGAACGAGACAATCAAAACTCTTACGATCATGACTTTTATCATGCTTCCGATTACCCTGATCACTGGAGTTTTTGGAATGAATGTCACAGAAGATCTAACTCTCATCCAATCCCCTACAGACCTACTTATCGTTATCGGAGCGATGGTTTTGACCGGGATGACGATGTTTATCTATTTCAAGGGCAAGAAATGGCTATAGTCCGTCGGTAGTGCTTAGCAAATAGATTTAAGGTAGAATTAAAAAATGCTGAAATTATTTAACACTCTTACAAAAAAAGAAGAATTTTTTAAGCCAATTAAAGAAGGTCACGTAGGACTGTACTCTTGCGGTCCGACGGTTTATAACTATCCTCACATCGGTAACTACAGAGCATTTATTTTTGCTGATATTTTAAAAAGATATTTAAAATATTTAGGATACGATGTAATGCACGTGATGAACATCACTGATATCGACGATAAAACAATTCGTGACTCTATCGCCAAAGGAGAAAGTCTCTTAGATTTTACAGAATACTACACCGTAGAGTTTAATAAAGAATTAAAAAAACTAAATATTATACCTGCGACCAAACAACCAAAAGCAACTGAACATATACAGGAGATGGTTTCGATGACTCAAAAACTTGTTGATGAAGGATTCGCTTACAAAGGTGATGACGGCTCTACATATTTTGATATTAAGAAATTTAAAAAATACGGAAAACTTTCTGGCCTTGATATGGAAAAAATTCATCAAAATTCTCAAAGCCGAATTAAAAAAGATGAATACGACAAAGAAAATGCCGAGGATTTTGCACTCTGGAAAGCCTGGGATGAAAATGATGGAGACGTGTACTGGGATACACCACTTGGGCGTGGACGACCTGGTTGGCATATCGAGTGTTCGGCAATGTCCACAAAATACTTAGGAAATCACTTTGATCTTCACACTGGTGGAGTTGATTTAACATTTCCTCATCACGAAAACGAAATAGCTCAGTCAGAATGCGCCTCAGGAGAGCATTTTGTAAATTATTGGCTTCACAATGAACATCTTCTTATCGACGGAAAGAAAATGTCGAAGTCTTTGAAAAATGATTACCGATTAAAAGATCTCGAAGAAAAAGGTCTCTCACCTATCGACTATCGCTACTGGCTACTTCAGGCAAGCTACAAAACTATCGTGAACTTTACTTGGGAAGGAATGGATTCTTCAAAGACGGCTCTAAGGAAATTAAAATCTTTTTACCTTTCATTAGAAAAACAAGGTTCTATTTCACATGAGTATAAAGAAGATTTTGAAAGCGCGATGAACGACAATCTAAATACAGGCGAGGCTTTAGCGGTAATGTGGAAAATGCTAAAAGATGAGAAAGTAAAAGATGCTGATAAAAAAGCTACACTTTTAAGTTTTGATGAGGTTTTTGGACTTGGTATAAAAAACTGGGAAAAAGATGAAATCCCAGAAGACGTGAGAGATTTAGTAGCACAAAGAGAATCCGCTAGAGATAGAAAAGACTGGCAAGCGTCGGACAATATCCGAGTCGTTATTCAGAAAATGGGTTA
>CAZJZW010000034.1:0-3483 GCA_964550665.1 uncultured Candidatus Saccharibacteria bacterium | reverse complement strand
TGTTTGTATCTGTAAGCCGGATTCTGTATTTTGGGATTACTCCCAAAACGATAGTTATTTATCTGTCTCGCCAGTTACCTGGCGGATCAAGCGGCACTTCCCGACTTTGCGTCGGGACACGGCCTTGCACCCGGGTAAGAATTTTGCCGTTTCACCCTCATGTTACCATGAGATTATCCCGCCAAAGGCGGGACCCTTTGTTTTTCAACTCAGACGTCACTGCTCGCATCTCTTGGCTTGCGCCAGACGGGTGTTACCCGCTACCTTTCTCCCACAAAAGTGGGGAGTGTCCGGACTTTCCTCATCTCGACTCCGCAAGGAGGCGGATGCAACCATCCGATACAAACATTCAAATTTTAACAGAAAATCACTTTTTGTCAATAAATTTTTTAACTAAAATTATATCGAAAGAATTTATCTTTAACTAAAATCCTCCGACGCTTAAAATATAGCGTAAAGAAAACACATCCTTTTTGTGCTAGAAAAGCTGTGCTGTCTGAGCAAAGCGAGTTCACAGTTTTCTCAACAAAAAGCTCGTGTTTTTAGCTAGATTTTTCCGCGTCTTGATTCTTTGTTTATTTCTTATTAAGAAGAAAGAAAAGAGGAGGCTTGACTTTGTCAAAGCCTTATGATATACTCTATTTGTGAGTGGCTGAAACTATATTGCAAAATATAAAGCAAGCTTCAACAACAAAACAAACATAAGAACCCGCCCCTGCGGGTTTTTGTGTTTTTAGGCTTGTTCACGGCTTGATCTTGTCACTTTATAAATCTGTGAGATAATATAGGTTGTATATGGACAATACCAAAAAAGCTCTTAAAGTAATTGCGGCGTTAGTAGTTGTTTTTACTCTATCTAGTTTTAGTACGTTAATAAATAAAACACAAAAAGCTCAAGTCGTGAGTGTCTCAACAAGTGTGTTTAGTGTTTTTAATAGAAATGAAACTGTTTTGCGAGCACAGACAATCTTGAAGGATTTAGGAATGTATTCTGGTCGGCTGTCAGGGCTTTTTGGATTTAAAACAAGAAATGCTCTTTTGATGTACCAGACATCTATTCAGATTCCACAAACTGGAATTTTAGACCTTCTGACCCAAGCTAGTTTATTTGCTCCACCATCCCCGCCAATAGAATATGTAATCGTCGACAACACTGCTTATGGAAATCAATTCCTTTCTGAATGGTTGTTCTTTACATTTCATAGTGGTGGGGGTGAAGAGGTTGAGCTCGAAGGATTACTCAATGATGAAGCCTCAGAAGTTCTTTATAATGGATACTCAAGTAGAACCGACAATTCTCTTGTTGTAGATAGTAAAGAATATAGAATCTTGAATATTTCACAGAATAACCTAAATGATCATGTAAATCAAAATGTGCTTATTACTGGATATGTTTTTGATAATGAACTAGATGGAAACAGACAGATCTTAGTTGTAAATCACACAACAGAAACAATCTCAGAATTGGAATATTCTTTTGTTAACTATACTCAAGATGGAAACGATTATCTCCGCGACTTTGTTTCAAATAAATATAATCAACCCGGACAGTATGTAAGTATATCAGGCGAATTCTTAATACAGCCAGACTATATGTCCTATAACAATTCTAGTTTTCCTACCCGTGTCCAGTTAACTGCTAACGGTTATAAATATGCAGTAGAAAATATTTCTTTTGCTAATCTAGAAGAAATTGGAGAAATAAATGTCACCGTTCGCGGAGCTTTACTTGAGGGTAATAACGACCAGGGCTTGCCTACTATAGTGGTAAATTATGTTTCTGAAGACGATGGTTTTGTAGTTGTGGGATACACCACCGAAGGAAACTCAGATTTAAATAATTGGATATTAGATGTTTATCGAGAAGAGGGTGTGTATTCCAGAATAGTTGGTGCACTAGAGGATACAGGGCAAGCGGTGCGCTATGCTCCCGGGGGTAATAAAACAAGTATCGTTATGGAAGCAGAAGACGGAGAAAGATATTCGGTAGAAAACATTTCCGGGGACGACTTGGATGAATTTGTTGGTCAAGATGTTGTTATTCGTGGATTTATTTTAGAAAATTTAAATTCTGTAGGGCTGAGAACAATTGTTATTAATCATATTGAATAAATTTAGTATACTATATAAATAGTTGTCTCTAAAGACGACTAGCGGCGGCACTCACATTTTGTTTTGTTGGAGTTTTGCACCCGCTAGTCATCCTTGGAGACACACTTAAACCCATGTTTAATAATCATTTTTTTAAAACACTTTTCATTTTTCTTATGATCATTGCATCAGGTGTGCTTTTGATTTTAGCCGTGGACTATACAGACAAATCTCCCATACAGGCAGAGGTGAATGACTCTAAATAAACCAAAAGATTGACTTTTTTCCATATTCCCGTAGAATCTCTTTTGTAGGGCTCAAGACAGTAAGTTGCTTTAAAAAGCGTCAATCTTACCGAGGTCGAACTATTGGGATTTTCCCATATTTTGAGCCGGCTTATGTTTTTACATAAAGCCGTTTTTCTTTTAAAAACTACAAACATTAAAAGTTCATTGATTTAATTCATGGCAAAAACAAGAGACCAAAAGAAAGAAGTGGTTTCAATTTTAGAAAACATTTCTAAAGAAAGTAAATCAGTTGTTTTTGTAAACTTTACAAAGTTTTTGGTAAAAGACGAAACTTTACTTAGAAATAAACTAAGACAAAGTGGTGTTTCTTACAAAGTTGTAAAGAAGACTCTTTTGAAAAAAGGTTTTGACAAATCATCTATAACAGGTGAAATGCCAGAGCTTGAAGGAATGGTAGCTGTTGCGTACGGAGACGACTTAATCGCTCCAGCACGTGAAGTCTACGATTTCCAAAAGACTCACAAAGATAATGTTGCTATTGTTGGTGGAGTTTTCGAAGGGAAGTATATGAACAAAGAAGAGATGATGTCGATTGCGACAATTCCTTCTACACAAGTTCTATACGGACAATTCGTTAATCTTATTAATACTCCGATTCAACAATTTGTTACAGCGCTTTCAAAAATCGCTGAGAAGAGGGCGGCTTAGTATTTAATACTTTGCACTTATAAACTTTAAATTAAAATAATATGTCAGAAGTAGAAACAACAAACGAAGGAGCTGTAGAAGTTCCAGCAAAATTCAAATCAATCGTTGAAACAATCGACACAATGTCAGTTCTTGATCTTCACGAATTGGTAAAACTTCTTGAAAAGAAGTTCGGTGTATCAGCTGCTGCGGTAGCTGTGATGGGAGGTGGAGCAAGTGCTTCAGCTGATGCGGCTGAAGAAAAGACAGAGTTCAACGTTGAGCTTGCATCTTTCGGAGAAGCTAAAATTCCAGTTATGAAGGCTGTTAAAGAAGCTCTAGGTCTTGGACTTAAAGAAGCAAAAGACTTGGTAGAATCTGCACCAGTTGTCGTAAAAGAAGGAATGAAGAAAGAAGACGCTGAAGCTTTGAAGAAAGCTATTGAAGAAGCGGGCGG
>CAZJZW010000033.1:0-3739 GCA_964550665.1 uncultured Candidatus Saccharibacteria bacterium | reverse complement strand
CGCCAAATTCTTTTTCTAAAGTTTTAAATAAATAGTCTTGAAGATTTTTGACTCTCTTAGTTTCCTCCTCCCTTTCTTTCACTGCTAATTCTATTGCTTTGGCAAAACCAGAAATAGATGCCAGGTCTTCTGTCCCGGGACGAAGCCCGAACTCTTGTGAACCGCCAAATACAATTGATTTAATCGGAGTATTTTTTCTTACATATAAAAGAGCGATTCCTTTTGGTCCATAAATCTTTGATGAATTGAATGTCATCAAATCTACTGGAAAGGAATTCATCTTCATATCAAAGAAAGAAAATGATTGTGACGCGTCAGTGTGAAGGAGTGGATAGATAGAAGAGTGATTACCCTTTTCATATTTTTTAAAGTGACGAATAGTTTTTGCAATCTCTTGTATATCTTGGATTGTTCCGATTTCATTGTTTGCATGAATAAAAGAAACAAGAATCGTTTCTTCTTTCAAAGCTTCTTTGAAAGATTTCATATTTATAGAACCTTTTTGATCTACGGGAATATAGGAGACTTCCGCTAAGCCCTCTTTTTCTAGAGCCTTACAAACTTCTAAAACTCCAGCGTGTTCTATTTTTGAAGTTATGATATGTGGTAATACACCTGGATTTTTTTCTTTGAAAGCCATCAATGCTCCCCTGATAGCCAAGTTGTCACTTTCTGTACTTGTACTTGTAAAAATTATTTCGTCCGCTCTTGAGTTTAAAGATTTCGCGATCAAGTCTCTCTTTTCTTTTAAAATCTTTTGAGCGGTGAGTCCGTCTTGGTGGATAGATCCAGGGTTTGCAAAAAAACGAAATGAATTATTCATTTCTTCTATAACCTCTTCTCGGACAGGCGTTGCGGCTGCGTAGTCGAGGTAGATATTTTTATTTTGTTTTTTAAAAAATGAAAACATGTTGCAAAGTCTTGTTTCTATTATATAATTTCCCAATATGGAACAAAACCTTATTTACGTCGTCGGCTTTTTCATCATCGTGGTCTTTGGACTCTGTGCGATGATTTTTAGATTAAACAGCAGAGTGACAAAACTCCTAGAAGGAAAAAATGCTAAAACGTTGGAAGATACTCTAATCCATATTATAAACGAAATCAAGCGAATGAACTCCGTTCAAGAAAGCACAGAGAGTATAATGAAAGATATAAACAAAAGACTGAAGACGGCTCTGACAGGAGTTGGAGTTGTAAGATTCAACCCATTTACCAACTCTGGAGGAAACCAAAGCTTCGCTATTGCCCTGCTCGATGAGCATGGAAATGGTGTTATCATCTCAACATTATACGGAAGAGAAAAGACAAGCATTTTTGCCAAACCTATTTCAAAATTTAAATCAGAATTTGAACTAACAAAAGAAGAAGACGAGGCTTTAAAGAAAGCGAGTTAAACAAAATCACTTATTGGTTTTTAGTGGCGTTTTTTCGCTTTTTACTGTATAAAGAAAGTTATGTCAAAAGACTCTCCGAAAAACTTAATAGAACGGCCACCAGTGGTAGCTGTTATGGGACATGTTGATCATGGTAAATCAACGCTTTTAGACTATATCCGAAAGAGTAACGTGGTAGCAGGCGAAGCTGGAGGTATCACTCAGCATATTTCAGCATATGAAGTTTCTCATAAAAATGGAGAAGGAGTAATGAAGAAGATCACATTCCTAGATACACCAGGTCACGCAGCTTTTTCTAACATGCGAGAACGTGGGGCTAAGGCGGCAGATGTCGCTATTCTTATCGTTGCGGCCGATGACGGAGTGAACAAGCAAACTATCGAGGCTTACCAAAGTATTGTTGAAAGTAAAACACCTTTTTTGGTAGCGATAAACAAAATAGATAAGAACGGAGCTGATGTTCAAAAAACAAAAAATAGTTTGGTAGAAGCTGGGATATATATCGAAGGATATGGAGGAGATATTTCTTGCGTTGAGATTTCTGCAAAAGCTGGAACAGGTATCGACGAGCTTTTAGAGACGATTCTTCTAACTGCAGAGCTCGAGGAGCTGACAGGAGATACAGATAAACTAGCGACCGGCTTGGTGATCGAATCTGATATGGACGAAAAAAGAGGAATTTCGGCTTCACTTGTTATTAAAGACGGGGTTCTTAAAAGAGGAATGTATGTCGTAGCAGAAGATTCTATCGCAGCAACAAAAATCTTTGAGGACTCTCACGGAAAAAGTATCGACGAAGCACAGTTCTCTTCCCCGATTCGTATCACTGGATTCTCTTCTTCATTAAAAATTCTTGGCTTAACAAAAGTCCCAAGAATCGGAGAAACTTTTTATTCTTTCAACACAAAGAAAGAAGCTGAGAACTTCATTAAGGAAATGAAGGATATAAGAACAGAAGACGTTGAAGATACAAATCATGTCCGAGAAAATATGATTCCTCTTATCCTAAAAACAGATGTAGCCGGAACTGGTGAAGCGATCGAACAAGAAATGAGAAAAATTGTTTGTGATGATACATGTTTTAAAATAGTTCGAAAAGGAGTAGGAGATATTACTGAATCTGACTTAACATTTGCAAATGCAGACAAAGGAGTAATCATCGTCGGGTTTAACGTAAAAGTAGAAAGAACAGCGATGGATGCCAACGAACAAATCGGCGCGACAATAAAGACGTTTAACATCATCTACGAATTAACTGACTGGCTCAATAAAGAGTTTGAAAAACGAAAACCAAAGAAAGATGTCTACGAAGTAAAAGGTAAAATCAAAGTTCTGAAGTTTTTCTCAAGAACAAAGAACAGCCAGCTTGTCGGCGGAAGAGTTCTGGAAGGCTCGATAAAAGTTGGAAACGTAGTAAGAGTTATCCGAGGCGAAGAAGAAATCATGAGAGCTAAAATAGAAGGCCTGCAACAAAACAGAAGTGAGGTTAGTGAAGTGAAAGAAGGTCTGGAATTTGGATGTATAATAGATGCGAAGATAGATTTAGCTCCAGGGGATATTATAGAATCATTCGAAGTAACTACAAAATAATATGTCTTTTCGACAAGAAAAAGTAAATAATCAAATAAAAGAAGTTGTCGCAAATTTCTTAGAAGCAGAAAGTAATAATCTGTCACTTATCACTGTGATGTCTGTTGACGTATCTCCTGATCTTAAAAATGCTAAGATTTTAATTAGCGTTCTTCCGGAAAGCAAAGAAAAGGCGGCGCTTGATTTCTGTAAAAGAAAACGAAGTGAAATAAAAAACGAAATAAAAAAGAAAATGAATTTGCGCGCTATACCTTTTGTCGATATTGAAATTGACAAAGGAGAAAAGAATCGACAAAAGATTCATGACCTACTCTTAGAGCAAGGTTTAGGGTAAAATATAGTTTGTTTGTTATTAAACAAACTGGCTGGGTGACCCTAAGTCGTTGAAAGCTAGACCGAGTAAACGAAGCTCCGTCGACGCAAAGCTTTGGCGGATAGGGTCCACGCTGAGGTAGGAAATTTAGATAATTTAGGTAAAATAAAATGTATCGGCTGGGTGGCGAAGCGGTAACGCTGCGGTTTGCAAAACCGCCATGCACGGGTTCGATCCCCGTCCCAGCCTCAAACAATGTTAAGAAAACCAAGAATTAGAACTACACAATATCGAGCAAAAAATTTAAATTCTTTCGATATATCGAAAGAATTTAAATACACTGATAGTACAAGACAAAATAAAAAAGATATGTTAATATCCTTTTGTCACCCGACAAATGCCCAGGTGGCGTAATTGGTAGCCGCGTTGGTCTTAGGAA
>CAZJZW010000032.1:0-3945 GCA_964550665.1 uncultured Candidatus Saccharibacteria bacterium | reverse complement strand
TATGACAAACGAAGATATTCAGAAGTTGGGAGAACTCTCAAAAATAGAAATTAAGCCAGAAGAAGCCGAAGGATTCAAAAAAGACTTTGAATCTATTTTGGGCTATATAAATCAAATAGAATCTGTTGATCTAAAAGATGTGAAAGAAACTTTCGGAACTAAAAATGTTGCCAGAGAAGATGTCTCAAAAAATGAGACAGGTGGATTTTCTCCTGATCTATTAGCCTCTGCGCCAAATACTGAAAATGGTTTTATCAAAGTTAAGAAAATCCTGTAATCTTTTATGTCTATCGATTTAAAAAACCTAACAATTAAAAAAGCGCAGGAAGGTCTTCGAAACAAAGAATTTACTTCTTTGGATTTGACGAATGTATATATTGAAGAAATAAAAAAAAGAAATAAAGAAGTAAATGCATATCTTGAAGTCTTTGAAGATGCACGAGATCAAGCAAAAAAAGCTGACGAGATGATTGCAAAAGGTGAGATGAAAAACTTAACGGGTATTCCTTTGGCGATAAAAGATAATTTACTTTTCAAGGGACACAAAGCCGGAGCGTCTTCTAAAATCTTAGAAGGTTATGTTGCAACGTACGATGCGAAAGTTATTGAAACACTCAAAAGCGAAGGAGCTGTTATTTTAGGACGAACAAACATGGATGAATTCGCCATGGGTTCTTCAACTGAAACAAGTGCATACGGCGTGACGAAAAATCCAGTAAACACAGAAACTGTTGCCGGTGG
This sequence comes from uncultured Candidatus Saccharibacteria bacterium, assembly GCA_964550665.1. GTDB lineage: Bacteria > Patescibacteriota > Minisyncoccia > Phycocordibacterales > CSBR16-119 > JAUPTX01. Next base: position 3,204 of record CAZJZW010000032.1, on the reverse strand, counting down.
ATCATCAGGTGGTTCCGCTGCAGCACTTGCAATGGACGGCGCACTTTTTTCTCTTGGATCAGATACTGGCGGATCGATCAGACAGCCAGCAGGATTTTGTGGAATCGTAGGACTAAAACCTACATACGGAACAATCTCTCGAAGTGGACTTATGGCGATGGGATCATCACTTGATATTATCGGTCCATTTACAAAAACTGTAGAGGACTCTGAAATTGTTTTTAAAGCTCTCGCCAAAGAAGATGTAAAAGATAGTACGTGTATTTTAGAGAAGGATAGAGTTTGTAATAAAAAAGAAGCCAGCCCGAATGCCGAAGGTGGGCGGGTTAAAAGAATTGGCGTTCCAAGAGGCTTTTTGAAAGGTGAAGGAATTAATAAAGAAACTTTGGAGAATTTCGAGAAGAATTTAGAAAAACTTAAAAATCTTGGTTATGAAATAGTAGATATCGAAGTTCCACTTATGGAATATTCTTTGGCCGTTTATTATGTTTTGATGCCAGCAGAAGTTTCTACGAACCTTTCACGATTCGACGGCATTCGGTTTGGTTTATCTGTTGCTGGAAAAGACGTGGCTGATTCATACAAGAAAACAAAAGAAGCTGGTTTTGGTGTTGAAGCCAAAAGAAGAATCTTACTTGGAACATATGTGCTATCTCATGGATACTACGATGCATACTATAACAAAGCAGTAAAACTTCGACATAAGATAACAGAAGAGATGAATAAGGTTTTTGAAAAAGTGGATTTAATCGTTACGCCAACAACTCCATCCCCTGCATTTAAACCAGGAGCTAAAGCAAGTCCACTCGAGATGTATATGTCAGATGTCTTTACTGTACCAGCAAATATAACTGGAGTTCCTGCAATATCTATCCCCGCTGGATTTTCACAAGACGGACTTCCTCTTGATATTCAGTTTATGGCGCCACACTTCGGAGAAGATTTACTTTTTGAAGTAGGGAAGAAATTTGAGGTACAATAGTTTTATATGCAATCTTTAAATATAGAATTTATATTTCAAAAAATGTATCAACTCTTCACAGGAGGTTTTTCTGGAACGAGTGGTTTTTTAAAAACTATAGACAGTGTTATAACTTTTATTTTGTCTATTGTCTCGATATTTTTTATCACAGTTATTATCTACGTTCTGATTAGAAGAAGTGAAATGCGAGAAAAGAAAGCTAAAAAATTAAGTAGACCTTTAACTTCTGAAATACAGCCTGCCAAGAAAAATGATCGGTGGCAGAAAGTACTTAACCACATACACTCAACCAATCCTTCCGATTGGCGACTTGCAATCATCGAAGCGGACAATATTTTAGATGAGATGGTGACTCTCATTGGGTACAAAGGAGATAACTTGGGAGATAAATTAAAATCAGTCGAACCTTCAGATTTCCTCACTTTGCAAGAAGCATGGGAAGCGCATAAGGTCAGAAATAAAATTGCTCACGAAGGTTTAAACTTCCAGATGGATCACAGAGAAGCGAAGAGGGTGGTCGCTCAATTCGAAAAAGTTTTTAAAGAATTTGAATTTATATAGGTAATAAGAAAAGGTTCGCTTTCGCGAACCTTTTCTTATCTTGTTGCGGGGGGCCGACTCGAACGGCCGCCTTCAGGTTATGAGCCTGATGAGCTACCACTGCTCTACCCCGCGATGTGGTGAATTATTTGATTACAACTTTCTATAACATAACCCCAGGTTATTCGCACTGTGTTCTAAGTTGGAGCTACGACTGCTCTACTCTGCGATGGATAGCTTTTTGTTGTTAGCTTTTGGCAGTTATTTAATTCTACATATTTTCTTGCTTTTTGCAATGGTGACGTAATTAGTAGAGCACACTTTATTAATTCTTCTTGAAAAATACTGTATTCTATGTTACTTTGTAACCATTGTCGGGGTAGCTCAGATGGTTAGAGCGTAGCACTCATAACGCTAAGGTCGTGGGTTCGACTCCCACCCTCGACACAAAGTGGAGAGGAGAAAGTGTATTTATATACACTTTCGTGTGGAGTCGAAAGCCGGAGCGATGTGCGAGCTTGTCGAGCACCGCGAGGCCGGTCAGGAAGTTCTTAGGAAAAATGAGCTTGCGAATTTTTACTTAGAAACTTGAAGACGACTCCCACCCTCGACACAAAGTGGAGAGGAGAAAGTGTATTTATATATACTTTTTTTTAAAACTTATGGTCAGAGCTATATACTGTCACGTGGTATAATATAATTATGCCAATAAAAAAAGAAGTAAATAAAAACTTTTTTAAGACATGGTCGGGTGATATGTCTTACGTCCTAGGATTTTTTGCAGCAGATGGCTCCATGCTCCAAAACAATAGAGGTGCTTGTTTTATTGATTTCAAAATATGTGATTTAGAGCTTTTAGAAAAAATAAAAAAATCTTTAGAATCAAATCATAAAATATCTAAAATATTAGCAAAAAATAAAAACTGGAAAAATATTTACAGATTACAAATCGGAAGTAAAGATATTTTTAAAGATTTGGAAAAAATAGGATTCTACCAAGCTAAAACCAAGAATTTAAATTTCCCTAAAATCCCCAGAGAATTCTTCGGTGATTTCGTCAGAGGATATTTTGATGGTGACGGATGTATTAGTTACGGATACTATAGTGTGAAAGATAGGGATAAAAAGAAATTTATATTTTCAGTTAGATTTACTTGTGGAGATAAAAGTTTTTTAGAAATTTTAAAAAATCATCTAAAAGATAAGTTACAAGGTGGTTTTATTGTAAATAAAGAAAGAGGTTATGAGCTTGTGTATAGTCATAAAGACAGCCTTGCATTATTTGACATTATGTATAATAATGTATCCCGATGTATTTTTTTAGAGAGAAAATATGAAAAATTCAAAAAAATACAACAAATTTTAAGGAAGTAGAATTATTTGCGGACGTAGCTCAACTGGTTAGAGCACCCGCCTGTAGACGTGCAGCTTTCCGTACGAAAGTCGGATTGAAACTCCCCTGGATATCGGTGAAGGCTAAGTCTTATTAAACTAAGATATGCGAACACCGAGGGAACCCATAACACAAAAACAAATAGTTATGGGGCGCCGTAGAGACTAGATACCGGGGTACCTAAGAAACTTAATTTTATTGGTAAAGATATAGTCCACCCCACTATGAAAATAGTGGACATAGTGCACGTGGGAGGTTACGGGTTCAAGTCCCGCCGTTCGCGCAAATA
>CAZJZW010000031.1:0-4318 GCA_964550665.1 uncultured Candidatus Saccharibacteria bacterium | reverse complement strand
TCGGTGACAGGGACTAAGTCGTAACAAGGCACGGGTAGCGGAAGCTGCTCGTGGAATAATTCAATTTGAGAAATATTGCTTTAAGTAATATGGTGTCGGTCCCGACGTAAAGTCGGGAACCCCTGGTTAGAGGAATAATAATCTAACTCCATGCTCTTATGGATAAAAGAGACAAAAACCTCGTCCATCTCGCTTTGCGAGATGGAGGGTAGAACGGAACAGAATACAGTATATTATCTTGATATAAAAGTTGCATAACTATTTAGTTTTTTAAAGTTTTATAAAGAGGCCCGAATTTCGGGTTTTTCTTTTTTTATATACAGTTTTCCTATTTACAATAAATTATGTATGTTATAATTTCTTCAAAGAGATTATTTGATTGTTTCTAGTTATAAATTATTAATTTAAAATGAATTACCGCTTTGGCGGGTCATAGTATGGAAAACGCAGAGAAAAAAGATAAAGTGATGAGAACTTCTTTAGTAGTACTTGTAGCTGTAGTTGTTATTTTTGCCGGAGCTTTAATTTTTGCTGGTAAAAAAGCATCTATTGGACAAAATGATATGGCGATGAATAGTATTCCAACAAAAGCTGAGCCTAAAGAAAACATGAAGAATGTTATTGCGAATATCGGAGGAAGTCACTTAGTGGCATCTGTTGCAAGTAGTGATAGATCTAGAAAACAAGGTCTCAGTGGTGTTAAATCTATTAGTCCAAACGAAGGAAAAATGTTTACATTCGATAACGAAGATTTCTACAATTTTCATATGAAAGATATGAAATTCCCACTAGATTTTATTTTTGTTAATGACCAAGGAACAGTCGTAGACATTGTTAAAAGCGTGAGTCCTGATTTTGATGGCACTATTACTTCAAAATATCCAGCATCAACTGTCTTTGAAGTAAGTGCTGGTTGGGCTGATTCAAACAAAATCGAGGTTGGAGACACTGTGAAGTCAACAGAAATGCAGTAAAATAATAATTTTTCTAAAGTCGGAAAACTAAACCTGGAAAAGCCTTCAAAATATAAACTTTTGAGGGTTTTTTCTTTACAAAATTTCTAATCTATTTTGAAAGCTTGTTTTTGTCACTTCTTGGGGATTACTTTTCATAAAATAGCTGTAGTTTTTGCTAAAATGGTTAAACTTAAAAATACAAAAATTATAAGGAATTATTAACTATTTTAAATAACACCATGAAAAACGGATCTACAATTTCTTATGTAAAGAAAAGAAGTGGCGAGGTTCATCCTTTTGAAATAGAAAAGATAACGCAGGCCATATTAAAGGCAATGCTCTCTGTTAATCATGGTCAACCAGAAGACGCCCAAAAAGTAACAGATAAAGTCCTAACAAAACTAGAAGAAGAAAAGTTTATTTGTGGGCTAGATTCTTTTTGTCCGGATGTTGAACATGTCCAAGACCTAGTGGAAGAGTCCTTGATGTCTAGTGAATTTCACACGGTTGCAAAAGCTTATATCCTATACAGAAAAGAAAGAGCAGACCTCCGCAAAAGAGATTTGTTTAAAAAGAGAATTAGTCTAAAGCCATACGAATATCCAGAACTTTACGAATATGTTTCTGCTATCAGACACTCATATTGGATACACACGGAATTTAATTTTGTGAGTGATGTCCAAGATTTTAAAGTAAATGTGACAGAAGTTGAAAAAAGCGCCATCAAAAACGCAATGCTTGCTATTGCCCAAATCGAAGTCGCTGTAAAAACTTTTTGGGGTGATATTTATAAAAAAATGCCAAAGCCAGAAATCGGAGCCGTGGGCGCAACTTTTGCGGAGTCAGAAGTTCGTCACACTGATGCATATTCTCATCTTTTGGAAATTTTAGGACTTAATGATGAGTTTAAGAAAATACAAAATATCCCAGCGCTCGTAAACAGAGTAAACTATCTAGAAAAAGCTATTAAAAACGCAAGAAGCGAAGATGGTAAAGAATATACTCAATCAATCCTCCTCTTCTCTTTGTTTATCGAACACGTTTCTCTTTTCTCACAGTTCCTTATCATAATGTCTTTTAACAAACATAAGAATCTGTTTAAAGGAATTTCAAACGCAGTAGAAGCTACATCAAAAGAAGAACAAATACACGGACTTTTTGGAATAGACATAATAAATATATTAAAAGATGAGCATCCAGAGTGGTTTGACGAAGAGTTCGAAGGCGCCATTGTAAAACAATGTTACGAAGCATACGAAGCAGAGAAGACGGTGGTAGATTGGATATTTGAAAAAGGAGAACTTGATTTTATGTCTAAAACAGTCGTTCTGGAATTCATAAAACAAAGATTTAATAACTCTTTAGAAAGTATTGGAATTAAAAAAATATTTGATGTTGACCAGACCTTTCTTAAGGAATCAGATTGGTTTTATGATGAAGTTATTGCTACAAAACACGGAGATTTCTTTAACAAAAAATCAATTAATTACGACAAGAGAAGTAAGAGTATTACAAGCGAAGACTTATTCTAAGGAGTATTACTAATTAAATAAAAAAGTATAAATATGTATTGGCTAAACGAAAACAGTAAAAAATTCCTATCAAAAGGATACTTAATGGAAGGTGTAACAGCAGAAGGGCGTATTAGAGAAATAGCTGAAAAAGCCGAAAAGTATCTAAACAAACCTGGTTTCGCTGACAAGTTTTATGACTATATGTCAAAAGGCTTCTATTCCTTGGCTTCTCCTGTTTGGTCAAATTATGGACTTAAAAGAGGACTTCCAATAAGCTGTTTTTCTAGCTACATCGCAGATGATATGTCTCGCATTCTTTATACTCACGCAGAAGTGGGGATGATGACAAAATATGGCGGTGGAACAGCCGGGCACTTCGCGGGTCTTCGTCCTCGTGGAGCGCCAATCAAAGACAACGGAACATCTTCTGGTTCTGTACACTTCATGGAGCTTTTTGATAATCTGATAAACATCGTTAGCCAAGGTTCTGTAAGACGTGGTCACTTCGCGCCGTATCTTCCAGTTGAACATAAAGACATTGAAGAGTTTTTAAACATTGGTACAGAGGGTCACCCGATCCAAGAGTCAACATACGCTGTCACAGTAACAGACGCATGGCTAAAAGCTATGGTAGAAGGCGATGAAGAAAAAAGAAAAACTTGGGCGAAAATAATCCAAAGAAGAACAGAAATAGGATATCCATATATTCTTTTTTCTGACACTGTAAACAACAATACGGTAGATGTATATAAAGACAAAAAAATGAAGATTCACGGAAGTAATCTTTGTTCTGAAATTTGTTTACCAACAAGTGATGAAATATCTTTCGTGTGTTGTCTGTCTTCAATAAATATTCGTCACTATAAAGAATGGAAAGATACAGACGCCGTAGAGACGCTCGTGATGTTCCTAGATACTGTGATAACTGACTTTTTGGAAAATTTAGAAGATCTTAAAAATAGTGAAGATCCTGAAAAGCAGTCAGCATTTTACTTTATGCAAAGAGCTTATAAGTTTGCAAAAGAACACAGAGCTTTAGGTCTGGGTGTTCTAGGATGGCATACATATCTACAAGAAAATAATATACCTGTAGAAAGTTTGGAGGCTACTTCTCTAAACAAGGAAATATTTAAATTAATAAAAGAAAAATCTTATAAGGCTTCTGAGGATTTAGCAAAAGAATACGGAGAGCCAGAAATTCTAAAAGGTTACGGAAGAAGAAACACGACTCTTTTGGCTATAGCCCCGACAACATCTTCTGCGTTTATCTTAGGACAAGTTTCTCAAGGTATCGAGCCATATATGTCTAACGCCTTCGTAAAAGATGTGGACAAAATGAAAGTAACTATCAAAAACCCAGCACTAGCAAATCTTCTTGAAGCAAAAGGTCAAAACACTCCGGAAGTTTGGGGAAGTATTCGAGACAACGACGGTTCTGTTCAACACCTAACTTTCTTAACACCTCATGAAAAAATGGTTTTCAGAACTTTCAGTGAAATAGACCAAAAGGTTATTATTGACCAAGCCGCTGACAGACAAAAATATATTGACCAAGCGCAGTCACTTAACCTTATGGTTGACCCAACAATGCCAATAAAAGATCTAAACGCGCTTTATCTGTACGCATGGGAAAAGGGAGTGAAAACTCTGTATTACCAACATAGTATGAACGCAGCTCAAGTTTTCGGACGCAAGAAGCTTATGGAGCTCAGTAACAAAAACAACACTCCTTCAAAAACTGAAGTTGATCAAAACGCCAATGTTTGTGTTTCTTGCGAGGGGTAGAAGGTAAGTTACGAAGTAAACGCAAAAGCTGATAGAACAAAGAAAGAGAAGATAGAGGAATAA
>CAZJZW010000030.1:0-5109 GCA_964550665.1 uncultured Candidatus Saccharibacteria bacterium | reverse complement strand
CTTCTGATGAGGAGGAAAAAGAAGTTGGTAAGTCTCGAGTGACAAGGTTTCAGCTTCGATATGTTGCAGCGCTTTTTGCGGTCGTTTTGTTACGAATCGCTCCAAGTGTTGCAATGGTTACAGTGGAAGTTGAAGATGATCCTCCAGATTGTATTGAATGCCAAATGTCTATTGAAGACGAAAGTCACGAAGATGACAGAGGGCATTCAACATACATTTGGGTATGTAGCATTAAAGACAATGTGCCACTTGTGTGCGAGAGCATACGATGGCCCAGAATCTATATGCAAAGGTTGATTGGTTTTGGTCGGAACGCTGAACATGTTCCGCTGGGTAGTGCGATCCTTCCGGTCGTATTAACCCTTAAACCAAAACAACATGAAAACCATACTTGCCGTTGGGGCCCTGTTGGTGTCCACGCTTGGCAAAGCCCAGATTACAGACATTTCACTTGGCGCTGACTCGAGCTTCGTGCTCGAGCGCGTTTACGTTGGAGCTCTTGGAGTGAACAACTTTTCGGTAGACAGTGTGTCTTACAGTGGATCTATCTCTGTGCGGTTTGGAGCTGCAGCTAGGTACGATGTCACAAAGCATTTGTCTATTCGAAGCTTCATGGCCCAAGATGTAAACAGCGGGGGACTAAGCCCTGCCATCAACACCTTCTTCGTGGAGTACCGTCCAACAGAAAGCTGGAATATTACGATTGGTCGTGCGCCACAGGTTGGTGCATTTCTCCATCGTCCACATCCAGTCTCATCTTCTGGGCAGTTTGAAACTTTCACGATGCGCACTATTCCAGCTGCCGCACCCTTGGTGCGAGTTAGTCGGAAAATTGGCAAGGTTTCACTTCTTGGAAGTGTGGCTTATCAAAGTGATGGTGTTGAATATCACGTTGGTGGAACTTTCCGTCGTTGGCTGGTTGCTGGCTGGTGGAAGGACGACGACTACCACGGACTAGCCGTGACGTATGTCGCGCCAAAAGTAAAAGTCATTTCTGTCGTACGAAACGATTTGCTTGCAAGCACCGTCATTAAGACGTTGCCGAAGTCTCTCGTGTGCTATATTGACCTTGGCGTGGAATTGCCAAGTGAAAAGTTAGTGCGTGCTGAGGCCGGGCTCTTGCGAACATTTAAAAGCGCTAAGTACGTACAGGGGTTGATTGGCCTTGGGTATTCTGTGGAGCTGCGAAGCTTGCGTGGGTACCTGTTCATTACCTTATAGTGTGTCGCCGAAGTCCTTGTTATGGGCTTCGGCGACTTTCTTTTTGCCTGTTTTAACCTAAACGTTGACTTCCAAACCCTCATCTGATAGTATAGGCAAATCCAGTTTTTGGCTGGAATTTTTTTACCTAATTAAACTAAATATAGAGATGGCGGTGAACCCCTTGGTCTCCAAGGACGACACGACCTAGCCATGTATTCGATTTTGAAATATGACAAGATCACTTAAAAAAGGTCCATACGTAGATGTAAAGCTACTGAAAAAGATAGCTGGAAAAAAACCTCAAGAAACTGGGGTTATTAAGACTTGGGCACGATCTTCACAGATCGCTCCGGAGATGGTTGGCTTTATTTTTGGTGTTCACAACGGCCGAAAGCACATCGAAGTTTTGGTAGGAGAAGACATGGTAGGTCACCGACTTGGTGAATTTTCACCAACACGAACTTTCCACCGACACGGAGGTAAGCTTATGAAAGAGCTTGAACAAAAGAAGAAAGATTCTGAAATCGCAGCCGCACAAGCAGCCAAAACAGCTACTACAACAGCTAAGAAATAATATTTAAATTTGTATGAAAGCAATATTAAAAAATTACAGACAATCTCCTCGAAAAGTACGCCTTGTGGCTGACTCTATTAAAGGTAAGAAAGTAGCAGATGCTCTTCTTAAGCTTAAATTCATGCCAAAGCGAGCAACTGAAGTATTAGAAAAATTGATCGCATCTGCTTTAGCTAATGCAAAAGAAAACTTTGATGTAAAAGAAGAACTTTTCATCCAAAACATCGAAATCAACCAAGGAGTTACTCTAAAAAGATACCGACCGAGAGCCCGAGGTTCTGCTTACCGAATCAACAAACGAACAAGCAATATCGTTGTTACGTTAGCTGATAGCTCTTTAATGAAATCAAAGAAAAATTCAAAGAATAAAGTTGCTGTACCAGCTAAAGAAGTTTCAGATAAGAAAGTTGTTAAAAAGGTCGCAAAAAAGACTGTTAAAAAAGTAGCGCCAAAGGCGGATAAATAATTATTTATGTCAAAGAAAGTTCACCCATACGCACATAGAATGGTAATACTACGAGATTGGAAATCTCGATGGTTTGCGACTGATAAAAAATACTCAGACTTTTTAAGAGCGGACATTTTCATAAAAGAATATTTAATGAAAAAACTAAAGAACTCTTTTGTTTCTGTTATTGAAATCGAAAGAAGTCGAAACGGTGTTCGAGTTATCATCAAAACTTCACGACCAGGTGTTATTATCGGACGACAAGGAGAAGGTGCGAAAAAACTAAAAGATGATCTTCTAAAGATGATGAAGAAGAACGCTATCGTTATCCCAGAAGACTTGAAAGTTGATATTACAGAAGTATCAAACCCAGATGCTGATGCGAAAATCGTCGCTTTATCTATCGTAGAAGGCCTAGAAAAGAGATTACCTTTCCGAAGAGTTCTAAAACAAACTCTAGAAAAAGTTATGGCTGTTCGAGAAGTAAAAGGAGCTCGGTTCCTTATCGGTGGACGACTTAACGGTGCTGATATGGCGAGAACAGAGTCAATAAAGAAGGGAAGTATCCCGCTCCAAACATTCCGTGCTGATGTTGACTTTGCTCGTGAGAGAGCTAATATGTCATACGGTGTTATCGGTATTAAGGTTTGGATTTACAAAGGGGAAGTTTTTGATAAAGATAAAAAATAATTAAATTACCATGTTATTCCCAAAGAAAGTAAAATTCAGAAAGTGGCAACGAGGGCGAAAGCACCCAGCGCGACTTTTGCGACCTGATACACGAGGAATCACTCTCGCTTTCGGTTCATACGGACTTAAAGCAGAATCACCTTCTAGAGTTACTTCAAACCAAATCGAATCAGCCAGAAAGGCGCTCGTACGAGAGCTTACAAAAGTTGGTAAGATCTGGATCCGAATCTTCCCAGATAGACCAATCACAGCGAAAGCTGCAGAAGTGGGTATGGGTAAAGGTAAGGGAGACCTCAAAGGATACTGTTTCGAAGTAAGACCAGGAAGAATGATCTTTGAAGTAGATGGAGTTTCTGAAGAAATTTCAAGAGAAGCTCTTCGAAAAGCTGGAACAAAACTACCTATCAAAACAAGAATAGTTGCCAGAGAGCAAAAATAATATGAGTAAAGATTTTAGTAAAATGAAAGATACAGAGCTCGGCAAAGAATTAAATCAGAAACGAGCCGAGTTACAAAAGATTAAATTCACTTTTTCTCACGGAGGAAACAAAGACACGAAAAAGCAATCAAATCTAAAGAAAGACATTTCAAAAATTTTAACTGAAATAAAGAGCAGGGAATTAAGAAATAATTAACAATCCACCGCTTAGCGGGACACGTATGAAAACAACAGACAAAAAAACAACAAATACAGAAGAGGTGAAAAATCCGAAAATCTTGCGGGGTGTTGTCGTTGGAGTTAAAAACGACAAGACTGCGGTTGTTTCTGTTGCTAGATTCGTAAAGCACCCAAAGTACCAAAAGTTTTTCAAGAAAGATAAGAAATATCAAGTTCACGATGAAAACAATTCAGCGCTTGTAGGTGATAAGGTCGAAATACAAGAAACACGACCTATCTCTAAAACAAAGAGATTTATCATAAAGAAATAATAATAATTTTATGATTCAAGACGGCTCAAATGTAAAAGTAACTGATAACGGAGGAGGTAAAGACGCAAAAGTCTTTAAGGTTCTTGGTGGTTCAAAAAGACGATATGCTGAGATCGGTGACCTAGTTGTTATCTCAATCAAAACAGCAGAACCTCGAAAAATGATTAAGAAAAAGGATGTTCATCACGCTGTTGTCGTACGACAAAGAAAGCCTTTCCGAAGAAAGGACGGTTCATATATCAGTTTTGATGACAACGCTGTTGTTATTATCGATAAAGGAAAGAAAGAACCAAAGGCGGGTAGAATCTTCGGACCAATTCCACGAGAAATCGGAGAGCTTGGATACCAAAAGATTGTTTCTTTAGCACCTGAAGTACTATAAAATTTATGATAAAGAAAAACGACAATGTAATAGTTATCACAGGAGGTGATAAAGGTAAGAAAGGAAAAGTCCTGAACGTTCTTCGAGCTGAAAACAAAGTTATCGTAGAAGGTGTGGCTATGAAAAAGAGACACACACGAGGAAAGGGAGCAAAGCAACCAGGACAAATCCTAGAAGTTTCAGCACCTATCCATATTTCAAACGTTAAACTCGTAGACGCTCCTAAAAAGACAGAAAAAGCTCCGAAAGCAAAGAAATAATCACAGCTTACAAAGTTACTAAAATATTATGAAAACAGTAAAAGACAAAATCAAAGAATCATTTAGCGCCTTGAAAGGGGAGTTTGGCTATAAGAATGTTATGGCTGCTCCTAAAATCCAAAAGGTGGTTATTTCTGTCGGAACAGGAAGTAAGATGCGAAACGACAAAAACAAAAATGCTTTTATTGCAGAGAGAATTGCGAAAATTACAGGTCAAAAGCCTGCGATGAGATCAGCAAAGAAGTCTATTGCTCAATTCAAAGTTCGAGAAGGTGAAGCCATCGGTATGTCTGTAACGCTTCGAGGAGAAAAGATGTACTCTTTTATTGATAAACTAATAAACATCGCGCTCCCTCGAACAAAAGACTTCCGAGGTGTTGATGCACGAATCATCGACGATATCGGAAACCTAACACTTGGAATAAGAGAACATACTATTTTCCCAGAAACAGGAGATGAAGAATTAAAAGATGTGTTCGGACTTGCAGTAACTATCGTTACAACAGCAAAGTCAAAAGCAGAAGGAAAAGCTCTGTTTGACCACATTGGAATGCCTTTCAAAAAAGTTTCAGACCCTAAGAAAAAGAAGAAGTAATTCAAAAGCCCCGCGAGGGGTTTTTGT
>CAZJZW010000029.1:3493-5362 GCA_964550665.1 uncultured Candidatus Saccharibacteria bacterium | reverse complement strand
TGTGCCGGAAGAGAGAATCGAACTCTCACATCTTACGATACACGATTTTGAGTCGTGCGCGTCTACCAATTCCGCCATTCCGGCAAATTTATAATGACTTCAAAAATTCCTTACCTATGCCAGATTTTAAGTATTTTTTAAAGTCTCTGGCCTCTTGTCTTGTACTATAAACCTTTTTGTAAATCAAGCCAAATGGTCTATACAGTTTAGTGGTTTTATTTTTTCCATTGTTGTGTTCTTCGAGTCTTCTATGCAAATCAGAAGTAAGACCAACGTAAATATACTTCCTTTTTGTACTTGATATTGAATAAACTGTGAACATGGTTATATATACTTGTCTACCAACCTGCCTGCCGGCAGGCAGGTTCCGCCATTCCGGTATACACTGAATTCTACTGTAACTCGATAATGTTGTCTAGAAAAAAGTAGACCCACGACGCAATGCGCGCCGTGGGTCCCACCATCGCTACGGTACCACCACAGAACCGTAGTACACATGTGACACCACTTGCAATGCTGTCACACAAACCTCCTTGCAACCCTAAACTCAGCAGACGAGATGAGGTCAGAGAAGCTCAGAGAGAACCAACACTTATCTACAAAGTATTATATTTCTCTTATTTAGTCAAGTGAGTCTAAAAAACTAGAGCCCAGCGCTTTCGCGCTGGGCCCCTTGTACCACGTGGTAATGGACCACCAAACCACAACACCCCGTGGGTAGGACGACATGATGACACCTAGTGTCTAGCCATGTCAACATTTTTCTAAAAAAATTATACTACTTTAACTATTAAAGTCAAGTATAAAACAGACTGGGGTGGTTTTTATATTTTACCCACTAAATCAAGTCCTGGTTTTAGAGTGTCATCTCCTGGCTCCCAACTTGCAGGACAAACTTGTCCTCCGTGTTCACGCACAAACTTCGCCGCTCGAAGTTTTCGTAAAAGCTCTTTCGCACTTCTTCCGATATCGTTGTGATTTATTTCAATAACTTTTAATACTCCATCAGGATCGACAATAAAAGTTCCGCGCAAAGAAAGTCCTTCATCTTCAATATATGTTCCAAAAATATGACAAAGCTCACTTGTCGGATCAGCTGCCATCGGGAATTTTATTTTCCCTATTGCAGGTGATTCATCATGCCAGGCTTTGTGAACAAAAACAGTATCAGTAGAAACAGAAATTATTTCAGCTCCTTCTTTTTTAAAATCTTCATACATATTTGCAAGTTCTTCAAGCTCTGTCGGACACACGAAAGTAAAATCTGCTGGATAGAAAAAATATACCGCCCACTTTCCAAACAGGTCTTTTGTATTCATCTTTTTTTCTTTATCTTCGTGATACGTAGTAAAAGATAATTCGGGGACAGTATCTCCTATTTGTAACGGCATAAATGATTCTTGCATAATTATTTTATTTAAATGATTAATTGCTTTGATTATAACAAATTTAAAAAATTGAAGCCCGCCTTACGGGGCGGGCTCCATATTCCTCTGACTTCCTCGCGTTAGGAGGTTGGTCTTTACAGCTCGTTCACCAGGATCTAGAACCTGGCTATCAGATCTCCATCTGGTATTACCCAAACTTCATCTCGGCCATAGCAACCATCTTTCATCGTCAGAGAAAGACATTTATCAGGAAATCCCTGATGGTCAAAGAACGATAACCGAAAATTCGACTTGGATTTTTTAAGGGATAACTCCCACCTACGCGACGTTGCTTTTGCTCTGTTGTAACAGAATGTTGTCCGACCAAACTTAGGTTGCTATGCAAGCTTTCGTAAGGTTCTATGCAAACGCGAGGTTTATCCGATTTAAAGGATATATGAGAGTCTCCTAAAATGCAAACAGACCACCCCCTAGAGGATGG
>CAZJZW010000029.1:0-3393 GCA_964550665.1 uncultured Candidatus Saccharibacteria bacterium | reverse complement strand
ACAGCCACAGGTAAATCAGACCACGCAGTGAAGCTCGCCCAAAAAGTAAATGGCGAGGTTATTTCTGCTGATTCTCGTCAGGTTTATATAGGAATGGATATCGGTTCAGGGAAAATAACAAAAGAAGAAATGCAAGGAATTCCCCACCATCTTTTAGATATCAAAGACCCGATGGAAGAATTTTCTGTCGAAGAATTTCAGAGACTCACTTTTGAAAAAATAGAAGATATTGTATCTCGTGGAAAAACACCAATCATCTGCGGTGGAACCGGATATTACATTCAATCAGTTACAGACAATATAATTTTTCAATACATTCCTAAAAATGAAAAACTACAAGCGGAACTTGAAGAAAAAAGTATTGAAGAGCTAAAAGATATTTTAGAAAAAATTCCCAAGGAAGATGGTGCTAAAACTGATACAGAAAACAAACGTCGACTAATCCGTGCGATAGAGATCGGCACATTTTTAGGCAAAATCCCGTGTATTAAAAAAGGTCCTCAAAATTATGACTTTGAATTTATATATCTCGACTTCCCAGATAGCGTTTTACAAGAAAGAATCGCTAAGAGATTGGAAGCAAGATTTGAGATGGGAATGATCGATGAAGTAAAAAGATTACACACTGAAGGAGTAGCTTTTAAAAGACTTGAAAGTTTCGGACTTGAATATAAATACATTGCTCTCTTCTTGCAAGGAGAAATTTCTGAAGAAGAATTAAGCGAGACTTTGAAAACAAAAATCTGGCAATACGCAAAGAGACAAAGAACGTGGTTTAAGAGAGATGAAAGAATTAAGAGGATTTAGGCTTATTTTGATCGAGATACTTTTTTAACCCTTTAACAAAATGTCTAAAATAAGTATTAATATGGATATCTATTTTATCAGCATTTTCTACAATACCGCAAGGCAAGTCCCCGTTATCATTACAAATAGTGCCCAATCTATTTTTTATAAAATATCTGTGAGCTAATCCATTTCTAATATCGTCAAAAATATTTTCCCAGTCAGTGAATTCATACCCTATATATTTTTCTGTAAATTCTCTAAAGCAGTCACTGCCGCCACCCTTTTTGTTTATTGAATCACTTATTTCTCTACCCAGTATTTCAGAATAAGAAAAAATACCAAGTGCTACCAAATAGTTTTGCTCCGCTTGAATTCCTCTATATAAATCATTAACCATCCAATGATATGGTTCTTTGTCAGAGTGATCCCATTCATACTCCATATTTATTTCTTTTTTCCTCATATCTGCGGGCGATGGAAGAATCGAACTCCCGCCAGCGGTTTTGGAGACCGCTGTTCTACCACTAAACTAATCGCCCATGACCCTTCTAGTAAAATTTGCATAGCAAATTTCAAAAGCCGGGTCGTGGATAACAGACTTTCTGTTATCCTAAAAAATCAAAGAACGAGTTAACTGATTCTATAATATTTGGAGGTAAAAATCTAGTTTTAAATTAAAAAATCCCGTGAGGGATTTTTTAATTATTTCTTAGTTTCAGAGAAAGTTACGTGCTTTCGTAGAGTCTTATCGTACTTTCGAAGCTTTAACTTTTCAGGGTTTTGCTTCTTATTTTTCACAGTCCGGATTACATGACTTGATTTATCGCTCTTTAATTTTATTAGTGTATCTTGTGACATAAATCTATTTCTTAAATGACTACCGTATATTAATACAAAACTCCAATCTTTGCAAGGGTTATCTATATGATGATATATAAGAGGATCGTAAGCATCCAAACAACAAAATCAATAATACCCTTTTGTCGTTTTTGATCATAGTAATTCGG
This sequence comes from uncultured Candidatus Saccharibacteria bacterium, assembly GCA_964550665.1. GTDB lineage: Bacteria > Patescibacteriota > Minisyncoccia > Phycocordibacterales > CSBR16-119 > JAUPTX01. Next base: position 1,597 of record CAZJZW010000029.1, on the reverse strand, counting down.
TTGGAGATAGAATTCTTGGACTGCGACTAAAACAATAAGCAAAACAAGTAAGGCAAACCCATTAAAAAAACTAACGTAGCGAAACATCAAATGAGCAACAAAAACAAAAAATAAGGATGCACAAAAATGGAACAATTCTCGCCACAATAAAAGTTTTGGCGATTGTAGGCTGTACGCATCATCAAACTTCTTTTTGTTTTCTGCTGCGACGTGAGCGTAGGCGAGCTCGCCTGTTAACTTTTTTCCTCCCGCTGTTGTTACTGTGAACGGATAAAGTCGCTCCGGAAATGTTATCAAGTAGTCGTAGAATTTTTTAAGATTACTCCACATAGACTTTAAGAATTTTTTCTCTTCCACTCATATGCAACGATAGCTGCAGAAACAGACGCGTTCAGAGATTCTACATCTCGTTCCATCGGAATCTGAATCGTATAGTCACAAGACTTTTGAACAGAGTCTCGCATGCCTTCACCTTCATTCCCGATAACAACTGCTGTCGGAGTGTCATAGCTTTCCTCCCACACATTTTTCCCTTTTCCAGTATCAAGTCCAACAACCCAAAACTTAGAATCTTTTAATTTTTTAATAGCGTCGTTTATATTTGAAACGATAATGATAGGAACTTTTGTGATCGTTCCAGCTGAAGTTTTAAACACGGTTCCGTTTACCGGAGCCTGTCGGTGTTTTGAAAGAATAACTCCCGCAGCGCCAGACGCCGCAGCCACACGAATCACCGCTCCCACGTTGTGAGGATCTTCAAGTTCATCCATTACGAAAACGAGTGGATTTGTACTGAGGTCTAGGTTTTCTAACCATTCATGTATATCTTCCCCTTTAAACTCTCGAAGCTCAGCCACAACACCTTGGTCATTCACGTCCCCGACGAGCGACTCCAATTTGTTTTTAGGGGATTTAATAAAAGGAATTTTGTGCTTTCGAACATAGTTTTTAAGCTCTTCAAAAACCTCATCTTTCACTGATTCGTGCACGATAACTTGAGCGACATTTTTAGGATCATGCAAAAGAGCCTCTTCGACAGGCTTTCTTCCGTAGATATAGAAACTTGATTTCTTTTTATACATAAACACACAATACATAAAAACCTTATTTTTAGCAATGGTTCATTGAAATCTGATTTTTATTGTGCTATTGTATGAAAGTTCGCGTCGGTGGCGGAGTGGTCAATCGCAATTGACTGTAAATCAATCGCCTTCGGGCTACGCAGGTTCGAATCCTGCCCGGCGCACAAATTAAAAATACCAGTCTTCGTGGCTGGTATTTTTAATTTGTCTCGGCGGGAGAGATACAAATTTCTTTGTATCTCGTCAGGATTCGAAAGACGGAGATATGCTGAGCTTGCGAAGCAATCGAGTCGGGGTCGAAAGTACTTATGAGTGTAGCGAATTAGTAACTTGTGACCGAACTGCCCGGCGCACCAAAAAAATAAAAATCCCTTCACAGGGATTTTTATTTTTTAAGCAAATGTTTTCTTACTTGGAACTTCATTTGTCTTTCCTCGCTTTCGAGAACCTTTCATGATTATCACCGTTAACTCACCAGCTTTTTCATCTACAACAACCTTATCTCCCGCGCCGAC
>CAZJZW010000028.1:3203-5871 GCA_964550665.1 uncultured Candidatus Saccharibacteria bacterium | reverse complement strand
TCAAAATGAATCTTTAGATTTCTTCTTTCTAGTTCTTCTTTTGTTTTGTGTAATTTTCCTAGTTTATTTTCCTTTATAAGCTCAGTCGCTTCTTTTCGAGCGGCTTCTACCATCTTAAGATTTTTAATTGCTTCCATTCCAAGATCTGACACCCCCCATTGTTTCATTCCAGAAAGTTCTCCCGATCCTCGAAGTTTTAAATCAAGTTCTGAAAGTTCGAAACCGTTTTTCGCAGTCTTGAGAGCCTGAAGACGTTCGACACTTTTTGCGCTTTTGGTTTCAGAAAGGATGAAGCAGTAAGCTTGGTGGTTACTTCTGATAACACGCCCACGAAGTTGGTGAAGCTGAGCGAGGCCAAACCGTTCTGCACCTTCAATGATGATCATCGTTGCGTTTGGCACGTTCACTCCGACTTCGACCACAGATGTGGCAACTAAAATATCTATTTCGCCACCGGCGAATTTTTCCATAACTTTCTCTTTAGCATCTTTTGTCATTTTGCTGTGAAGGATTTCGATGACTTTATCTTTGAAAATCTCTTTCTTTAATCTAGTAGCTTCTGCTTTGACTGATTTTGTTTGCAGAGCAAATTCTTTTTCTGGATCTGGTTCGCCCGCCTCGACTCGCCCTTGCTCGTCAAGGCGAGGCGGGTCTATTCGAGGACATATCACATACAGTTGGCGACCTTCTGCCATTTTCTCTTTGATAAAATCATATGTTTTTACTCGTTTATCTGGTGTGACTATTTCTGTGATAATAGGCTTTCTACCTTTTGGCATCTGATCAAGAAGTGTTAAATCAAGATCTCCGTAAATTGTGAGAGCGAGTGTTCGCGGGATCGGTGTAGCTGTCATCGAAAGAAAGTGGGGAGCGAATCCTTCTTTGTTTGCGAGTTTTGCTCTTTGTTTGGTCCCGAAGCGATGTTGTTCGTCAACGATACCCAAAGCCAAATGTTTAAATTTAACTGATTTGTAAATGAGAGAATGAGTTCCGATAAGGATCGGTATTTCTCCGTTGGCAACCCACTTTAAAAGCTGAGGCTTAGAAACAGTTGTCCATCCAGATGGATTTACTTTTGAAGGGAATTTTTTACATGATGAGCCGGTTAAAAGTCCAATGTTTATTCCCGTATGAGTAAAATATTCGATAAAGCTTTCGAAATGTTGTCCAGCTAAAATCTCAGTTGGCGCCATATACGCGACTTGAAGATTCCCAAAATTTTGCCTGTCAGGCTGGTTGCGGATGACGGCATAGGCCGCCGTGGCTGCGACGGCTGTTTTACCAGAGCCGACGTCTCCTTCCATAAGTCGTGACATCGGAAAATCCCCTTTGAAATCTTTCCAAATATCATCCAGTGCATTTTTCTGACCCGCTGTCATTTCAAAAGGGAAACGGTCAGTAAAATCTTTAATATCTTTTTCTTCAAATGAAATCTTGAATGATTTTTTGTTTTGATTCTCACTTTTTTCTTTTTGTCGGTCGAGTTGGATGAAGAAAACTTCTTCAAACGCAAAGCGCTTTCGAGCCGACTCACTATTTTTTTGATTTTTCGGCATGTGAATCCAGACGAGTGCCGTAGAAAGTTTCGGTAAATGATATGTGTTTAAAATTTCTTCTGGAATATAGTCTTCTATTTCTTTTGCGATACCACTCGCCACTATTTTATTCACAGCATGGTACATCCATTTGGAAGTGATACCTTTTGTTTCGCGGTAAATAGGGTAGTGAAATTCTTTTGCATTTCCATCCTCATCTTTTTCAAAAAGAGTATTGTGAACGTCGATCGGCAAGGCTTTTGCTTTTTCGTATTCTGGGTTTTGCATCGTCAGGCCGTACTTTCCATCAGATATTTTTCCAGTCAAAGAAACTTTCTGTCTATCGTGGAGCATCTTTGCGATGTAGGCTTGATTAAACCAAGTGATTTTCAATTTTCCTGTACCGTCGTCTATCACACCTTCCGCCATCGGTATTTTTGTTCGAAATGCTTTTTTTGTTTTAAGGCCAGAAACTTCTCCGTAGACCGTGGCGATGTCTCCCGGGATTAGATCTCTAATTAATTTTATCTGACTAATATCACTGTAACGAGCAGGGAAGTAAAAGAGGAGATCTCGAACTGTTTCAAGTCCGAGTTTTTTTAGAGCTTGTTTTTGAAGGGTTGTGAGACGGAATTGAGATTCAAGGGTATCGGATATGGTCATGTGGGTATTATATCATTTTTGTAATATGTCGTTGACACGATTACCTCGTTCGATTAAGCTGTTATTCGAACCCAAAAACAAAGAAAACCATGTTCGAAATCACGAAAGTCACATTCCGTGCAGGAGAAAATGGAGAGACCCGTAGCGTTCTCCTTGCTAGCGACATCCCAAATGGAGTAGCAGAATGGCTCACATTTGATAGAGGAGAAGGGTGGACTGGTACAGATGGGACTATTGAGAAGGTTATAGTGTATGAAGGCCTCAATGAAATCCCAAAAGGATTTAAGGTTGGTATGCACGATCCAGAGTCGTATACTCGTTCCAGAATAAAGCGACTAGCCGATCCTGTCATTGAGCTGATGAACAAACTTTCTAAAGATGACAAGGAGTTGTTGCCCAGAGTTCTTGAGTTTATCAAAGAAAAGACAAAGCCCTCCGAGTGAGGGCTTTCTTTTTATTAAAAAAAGAGC
>CAZJZW010000028.1:0-3103 GCA_964550665.1 uncultured Candidatus Saccharibacteria bacterium | reverse complement strand
TTTTTTGTTCTTATGAAAGGGTTTTTTCTATTTTTTCTACAAGTTCTTCAAGAGTGAAGTTTGATTTGATCAGGTAGTCAGTCGCCCCGAGATCTGTTGCATGTTTTATATCCTTATCATCTGAAAGGTTAGAGAAGACAATAACAGGAACTGACTTTGAAGTTTCTCTTATATTTTTCAAAATATCAAAACCTGAAATATCAGGAAGCATTAAGTCTAAAAGAATACAGTTAAATTTACCTTTTGCGAGTTCTGTCATCGCTTCGTCTCCATCGGAGGCTGTTGTTACATCAAATCCAGCATCACCAAGTTTGTTGGCTGCAAGTCCTTGTAAGAAAGTATCATCTTCGATTACTAGAATTTTTTTACTCATAGTTCCTTTTTCAGATTATTTTTAAAATGTATGTACTTAGTCTAACCTAACTTTTAGAAATTGGCAAAGATATGAAAAATGTTGAACCGATATCTTCCTTACTTTCAAACCAAATTTTACCCCCGTGTTTTTCTGCTATTGTTTTTACAGCGAAAAGTCCCAAGCCCGAACCAACACTTTCTTTTTTCTTCGCGCCAACTGTTCTAAAAAACTTATCAAATATCTGTCTTTGTTCTTCTTCGCTTATACCGATACCAGTATCTTTGATCGATACTACAACATCGTGGTCATCTTTTTCGATAGAAATGAAAACCTCTCCGTTTGGTTTGTTGTATTTTAAAGAATTTTCGATAAGGCCCTGGAAGGCAGTTCGTATTTTTTCCGGATCACAGTTTATGATAATCTCTCCTGGTTTTGTGAAATGAATCGTGACTTTTCTTTCTTTGGCTTCTCCTGCAAATTCTCCTACAGCGTCATCCAATATTTCTGTAATATCGTGAAGCTCTAGATTGTAAACTATTTCTGTATTATTTTCTCTGTTTACATCTATCATCTCACTGACAAGCCCAATCATCTTTTCGTTGTTGTCGTATGTTTTTTTTAGGAAAACATTTTGCTCTGTTGTAGTGTTGCCCAAGTCGCCGTCTAAAAACATTTTTAAAACCCACTTGGAAGCGGAAAGAGAAGTACGAAGTTGGTGAGACATCATCGAAATAAGGTCAGATTTGAAATCAACCATTTCTTTTAGTTTTTTATTTTCTGATTCTAGTTCTTCCATCCCAGTTATAGATTACAAATCAAAGATTTGCATATCATTGTATTAAATTTATAATTTCTAGTTTTCATGCAACTTTTTTGTTTCCCGAGTATTTTTAAAATCCATATCTCTAACGGGACACGTACCCTTATTATAACTTATTGTTCAGTTTTTTTATCTTCGCCTTTAGTTCTTGGGCCGCTCTCACATATCCGCCGTTTGTTCCGTCAATAAAGTTTATGTATTCTTTATCTCTTTTGTGTACATAACAGGTGATCGTCGTAGAATCTGTACCAAAATGCCCAAAGACTATTTCTCCATGCTTTTCTCTCCTCTCTAGTTTTTTCAAAAGTTCATCTCTTTGTTTTTTTGTTCCAGCGATTATTGTTTTGAGTGATCCGTCGATTTTTAACGTGTCAGTCGCAGTGGCGATGTCTCCATCTATATAATCTTCATGAAGTTCAATCGGAAGTTTGATGTTTGATTTGATATATATTTTACTCATAAATGATTTCATCATCTGAAAAAATGCGTAAAATATGTTTACATGTCCGTATTTTAATTTTGATGCTTTTGCCATACTGTTAAACCCAGAGGTATGTCCGATTTCAATACTACTAATAGGGTGACGCTTTTTAAAAGATCCATAAACTTTTTCGATATCTCCTAAGATTTTTTGGTAGATTATTGTCTGTTTGTGTTTTTTTATTGGGTTAATGATGAGTACGAGAATATCTTTCTTGTGAGCAGGAGGCTCTATCTCATTCCAACGACATTGAAGTCCGCTGAGGTTTAATTTCTTTTCCTCTCCTTCTTTTTTTGTCAAAAATCTTTTATCTGATTTTATGATTTTCTCTGCTTGGCTAAGTCCTGCGCCAAGGAAGATTGCCTGTGTGTAGTCTTCAACGATTTTTATTTTTGCTAGCTTTAATCGATAGCCATATTGCTTTAAACTCTCGACAGAAATAGAGCCGACACGAAGTGAAAGCTCGAAATTATATTTTGCGTTATTGCGAAGTGTTGCTAGTGCCTCTAAAACTTCTGGCAATATTCTTTTCGGTACGATAATAGAGGCCCCATCACCGCCGTAGATGAAAGGGATTTCGATGCCATATTTGTCGGCGATGTTAAGCGCGACGATGATAGAACTAGCAGAGATGATGTTCATTTCTTGATACTTTCCTTTGTTAAACTGATCCGTAGAATTTTCGATATCTGTCACGATAATAGACCAATTATTTGGCACACTTTTAAAATAAGACTCGTCAGTCAGAGCTTCTTCTAAATCTTTTTTAATTATCGGAAGGTCCTTATAAAAAGTATCAGTAATCACCAAAATATTATACCAAGGAAAGTCTGGAATAAAGCGACTATTTGTGTTAATCTTCCAAAAGAAACACCTAAAACTGTACACCATGTTTAACTTCCTAAAGTTCCTTACCGACAATCAGGTTACTAGTAGGTATAAAAAGCAGGATCCATCTTCGGTGAAGCTGTTAGTATGATCTATTTAGGAGAGTGTGTTGGATTCGAAAAAATACTCCGCCGCTTCGAGAAATGGGAAAAAGAATATGCTCGAAGAGGATACAAACCTCTCTCAGTAGATGATTTTAGGGCGGCTTCTTATGGAGAGGATATTTCACAAAAGCTTCATTGCTTACAACCAGAAGGTGAAAAGCCACGTTTCCATGCCAAGATTTATCGAGAGAAATATCTTGGTAAGGTAGAAAAAATAATCCACCTAGAATGTAGATGAAGTACAATTTGGATCCTATGTTCCACCAACGACTGAGGCTTAGTTGTCCAAATTCAAAGATTTTAGAAAGGAGGACGTCTGTCCTCCTTTATTTTTTAAAAAGTTGGTTTTATGCTATCTTTGGGTTACGGAGACGTGTCAGAGTGGTCTAACGTGCTTCCTTGCTAAGGAAGTGGGCTTTAATCGGCCCCGAGAGTTCGAATCTCTCCGTCTCCGC
>CAZJZW010000027.1:0-7126 GCA_964550665.1 uncultured Candidatus Saccharibacteria bacterium | reverse complement strand
CTAAATTCCCTTTAAATCATTCATCGCTGCATCTACGTCAGCTGACATAGATTTCATTGGTGGTTTTTCAGAACCCTCTGGTTCATCAATTTTAAGGTTTACTCGTGAATTGTTTTTCATTCCAATAACTCGTAAAAGAGTTCGGATTGCTTTTGCTGTGTTTCCTTGGCGACCAATAATCTTTCCCATGTCATCCCGTGCCACTGAAAGCGTTAGAAGTACACCCATTTCATCTACTTTACGATCAATCTTCACTTCGTTTTCATTGTCTACGAGAGATTTCACTACGTAGCTTAGAAATTCTGTATCTCTTTCCATGTAAAATAAAAATATAATTTTAATTTTGCAGATTTTCCGACTAAGAATGACTGCTTTTATATTTTACCCCGTCAAACAAAAAACCACAACCGAAGTTGTGATGCTTTGTGAATAATTTTTCAATTACTTTTTTAATTCTTTTCGTTTCTTTGTAGAAGTTTTCTTTGGAAGAATATTTTTCTTTTTTCCATCAACCACTTTCTTATCAACTAAGAAGTTGTGAACTGTTCCTGAAGCTTGTGCTCCTTTACTAATCCAGTGTTTGATTCGATCTTCTTTTAAAGTGACAGTTCCGGCTTTTGGATCGTATGAGCCAAGCAACTCTATAAACTTTCCACTTTGAGCAGAGTTTGTATGCTCACCAATAACAACCCGAAAATACGGCTCGTTTTTCTTCCCTGTTCTTTGTAGTCTTATCTTTAACATGCCACGTATATTAGCAGATTATATTTCAGGCGTCAAATGTTTGAAGGCCTCACCAAGGTGAGGCCTTCTGAATGGGTGCGACCTAAGCGGCTCGTCTATATGCACAGAAGGTAAAAAATATATTAGGTTTACCTTGTCGGTAACCTGGTTTACCTTTTCTACCTTTTGCTCGTGAACCTCCTCCAGCACGTTGGTGGGGAGACCCGCTCATACCTCTTTTTCCCATGGTGGAACATTGGATTTGTTTTTATTATAACAAATATACCTATAGAAAGCGTGTTAATTGTGTTAATATAAATTAATAATGACAGAACAAAAAAATAGCGGTACAAGAGAAAAAACAGGCACTATTAGAATAAACCAAAGAGGCGTGGGATTTATGCGCAATGACACAAAAGAAGGCATTGAAATCCCGGCTGGATTTTTAGGCCTCGCTCTTAACGGAGACACGGTAAAAGTCGCTATTACGTCTAAAAGAAAAGGCGGACCTGAAATCGGTGAGGTTATCGAAGTGATCAAAAGTGCTAAAAGAGGTTTCTCTGGAAAAATAATAGAAGAAGATGGAGAATATTTTTTAGAAGCGAGCGACGCTCGAATGCCTTTTAATATTCTTATTCCTAAAAAAGATACAAATGGCGCTGTTCCGGGTGATAAAGTTTTTGTCGTGATTAGCAAATGGACATCTCGAAAAAAACTCCCGATGGGTATTGTTGAAAAAGTATTAGGTCGTCATGGTGAGCACAATGCAGAGATGGAAGGTATAATCCTCGAAAAAGGTTTTGAATCTTCTTTCCCAGCGAGCGTGGAAGCAGAAGCAAAAAAAATAAAAGAAAAAGGAATACAAGAAGAAGTAAAAAAAAGACGTGATATGAGAGGAACTACAACTTTCACTATCGATCCAATTGATGCTAAAGATTTTGACGACGCACTTTCGTTTAAAAAATTAGGGGCTGGATCATACGAAGTTGGTATTCACATCGCCGACGTTGCTTTTTTCGTCCGTCCTGGAACAGAGCTAGACAAAGAAGCCTTTAAGCGTGCGACATCGGTTTATCTAGTCGACCGAACAATACCAATGCTTCCAGAAACACTTTCGAACGATCTTTGTAGTCTAAATCCAAACGAAGACAAACTTGCCTTCTCTGCTATTTTTGAACTCGATGCAAAAGGAAACGTACTAAAAGAATGGTTTGGTAGAACAATCATAAATTCTGATAAACGCTTTAACTACGAAGAAGCTCAGGATATCCTAAACAAGGGTGAAGGCATCTTTTTCGAAGAGCTCGATATTTTAAACAAGATGGCAAAAGAGCTAACAAAAGAACGCGTCAAAGCTGGTGCACTTCTTATGGAACAAGATGAAGTGAAGTTCAAACTAGACAGTAACGGAGTACCAATAGACGTATACACAAAAACTCGCCAAGACACAAACAAGCTCATCGAAGAGTTTATGCTTTTAGCGAACCGACGCGTGGCGACCTGGGGAGCATTTGATCAAAATAAAAAAGAACGTATTTTTATTTATCGAATCCACGAAGATCCAGACAAAGACAAAATAAAAGATGTCGTGGCTTTCCTTAAACTTTTAGGATATGAAGTTCCGATTCAAAAAGGATATGTTGATCCTAGAGAATTTAATAAACTTTTTGCACAGCTTGAAGGAAAAAGCGAGAAAGAAACTGTACAGACTGTGGTTATCAGATCAATGCAAAAAGCTATTTACTCGACGAAAAATACTACTGGTCACTACGGCTTGGCTTTTAGATATTACACTCACTTCACTTCCCCGATACGAAGATATCCTGACGTTATAGCCCACCGAATGCTCGACATTTATTTATCTGGAAATACAATCCAAAAAGAAAAAAGATCGATGTATGAAGATATGGCAGTGCATTCTTCAGAACGCGAACGTGATGCACAAGAAGCAGAACGAACAAGTATAAAGTACAAACAAGTCGAATACATGTCTGTGCGTATCGGTCAGAACTTCACAGGAATCGTCACTGGTATTACTGAGTGGGGTATTTACGTGGCTGAGGAAAAGTCTCGCGCTGAAGGTATGATAAAATTAAGAGACCTTACTAGTGACTACTACACGTATGACGAAAAGAAAATGATGGTTTCCGGTAAAAAAAGTAAGCACATGATAAGGATTGGAGATAAGCTCCGTATTAAAGTTAAAAAAGCTGACCCAGAAGAAGGGGTTATTGACTACGAACTTGTATCATAATGGTTAACAAAGTTGTAAAAAGTATATTATGGAGTATCATCCCCATCGGCTTGGGGGTTCTTCTTATGGCTTTTGTTTGGAATGGTGCAGAAAGAATAGTAAAAGGCGCCGTTGATCCAAATGAAGAATCTTCCTTTATCGCACGGGTTAAAAATTTCAAACTTTCACCTCCTGTAAAAATTGATGACAGTAGTTCCTCTGTTCTAAAGTTCGACAATATTACCTACCCTCCACAACCAAAATATGAAATCAACCCAGAAGCAAAAGATTTAAAGATTGGAGCTGTGTCGTACGTTATCGGGGACGTGAATACAGGTGAAATCATATTAGAGAAAAACTCTGAGTCTATTTTCCCTATCGCCTCTGTGACTAAACTTATGACAGCTCTAGTTTCTCTTGAGACCAATGACCAGAACGAAAAGACGAAGGTTTCAAACCGTGCTGCAAATATAGAAAGCTCGCGAGGAGATCTTCGAACAGGAGAAAATGTGTTAGTTTCTGATTTGCTCTACCCTCTTCTTTTAGTTTCGAGTAACAACGCAGCTGAAGTGTTAGCAGAATTTGGCGGTCGAGCATCATTTATGAAATTAATGAATGATTTCTCGAAAGATATCGGAATGGAAAAAACAAACTTTGAAGATCCAAGCGGACTATCGAGTAAAAACACTTCTACCGCGAAAGATTTATTCAAACTCAGTACCTACATCGAAAACAATCACCGCACTGTCTTTGATATAACCACACTCAAAGAATACACCGCCCTTGGAAAAGTCTGGAGAAATATAAACAGATTTTCAAACAACGACAACTTCATCGGCGGGAAGACGGGATATACGAGTATGGCGAAAAGAACTGGTGTTGGTATTTTTTCTGTTTCGTTCCCTGGATATGAAGACAGACATATAGGTATTGTCTTACTTCGAACCGACGATCGAACAAAAGATATATACTCGATTTTAAATTACCTAAGAGAAAATGTAGCTTACGGATACCCGGAAGAAATAAAAGAAGAAAATTCGGATTTAGCGACCCTAACACAAGAACCTTTCTTACTTGAAGGAGATACTGATGTAGAAGAAGACACATCTTTTGGGGAAGTTGCCGGAGTAAAATCTGACAACCCAGATTTCATAACTCTTCAAAAAAATATTGTTCTTGTCGATCTTTGTCCCAAACCAGAAAGCACATTTGAAGATTTAAGTTTGTTTAACGCCACAAGTGAAAACCCTTTGACTGAAAAATATGTTCCGTCAAATCTTGTTCCTATCAAAAAGAAAGTCGACACAAAAGGAAAAGAAATATGTTTAACTGAAGATGCGGCAGATGCTCTGGGGCAAATGTACGAATCTTCAAAAGAAGACAGAGTTGAACTCATTGTTACATCTGGTTTTCGTAGTGAGGAAACTCAAAAATGGCTTTATGATGAATGGCACAAAAGGAACTTAGTGGTAAGTGGTGAAGAAGCTATCGCTAAACCTGGATATTCTGAACACCAGCTTGGTACGACAATAGATTTCACTTCCCCAGCCGTCGGATATGATTCTGCTCACAGAAGTTTTCACTTAACTGCAGAATACGAATGGCTCGATAAAAATGCCCATAAATTTGGTTTTGTGATGAGTTACCCACCAAACAAAAATACTGGATATATGTTTGAACCATGGCATTGGAGATATGTTGGACTTGAAAATGCTTACCATATAAAACTCGCAAATATTACTATCCAAGAGTTTTTAGACCCAAAAGCTACTAAAGAAAAACAAGAAAAGACAGAAAAAGGTGAGGTCACTATTTCTTTTCTTGGAGATATTATGATGGATCGCGGAGTTAAAACTTCTATCTATAAAAACTACGAAGGTGATTTTAATAAACTTTTTCAAAACTTAGAAGAGCTAAAAGAAGATGATATAACTTTCGCAAACCTGGAAGGTCCTGTGTCTGACGTCGGAAACAACGTTGGAAGTAAATACTCTTTTCGTATGGAAGAAAAAAGTTTAGAAGCTTTGAAAAGTGCTTCCTTTGATATTGTGTCGTTTGCCAACAACCACGTCGGAGATTGGAACGTCGCAGCTTTTAAAGACACCTTAGTAAATCTCCGAAAGTCAGGAATAATCTATACTGGTGCAGGAGATACTCTCGCCGAAGCAAGTGACGTTCGGATTATAGAGAAAAATGGAGTGAAAATTGGATTCCTCGCTTTTACAGACGTCGGTCCAAACTGGATGGAGGCTGGAGCCGAGAAAGCTGGGATACTTTTAGCTAGTGACCCAAATAGAATTTCTTACATACAAAAAGCTAAAGAAAAAGTAGATGTGCTTGTCGTGTCATATCACTGGGGCGAAGAATACTTACCTTTTAATACAAGACAAAAGGCTTTAGCAGAAAGTTCGATAGATGCAGGAGCGAATATCATCGTTGGTCATCATCCTCACGTAACTCAAGATACGATAAAATATAAAAATGGTTTGATTATCTATTCTCTTGGGAATGCAGTCTTTGATCAATACTTTTCAGAAGAGACAATGAAGGGCGGACTCGTGAAAGCCACTGTGACAAAAGAAGGCTTGAAAGATTTTGAAGAAAAATATTTTGTAATGGATGAGACATTTGTTCCAGGGGTTCCGGTAAAGAAATAGAAATTTGATTATAAAAAGAGAAAGAGCCCAGGCAGTTGCCTTGGCTCTCTTGCATTTGAGGTTGACGACCTCGCGTGCTCTCCGATTAGCTCAGAGTCTGCTTATACTTAAACTTCACCACAACTTTGCTCTTCTACCCAGGGCTACCCGGGTTTTAGAAACACGGTTGAGACCAGGTGTTATTCGAGTGGGTTGTACTTTCCCAAGCAGAGAGACCATGTTGTCCATGAGCATTCATCTACAGTCAAGGTCTGTCAGACCTAGTTCACGACCTTCGCCTATTATGCGTCGTGAGAAAAATCATCTGTCGCAGGGTCTAGGTGTTTAAACCCAAACCTCGTCGTGCTCGTCCTATCGCTTCGGACAAGGTACGGTTGTGCCCTAAGGGAACCGTCTTCTCACAACTTAGCAAAACTCAGATAACGCACCACCACTGCTGGGGTTTTCCGTTGAAATCTGATTCTGTTGACCACTAGTTGAGCACTAGCACGCCGACTTCGTCAAATACTTCGGTTTAAGTATAGTTCAATTACAGCCTCTTAGTTTTCTTTCTTAAATATAAAGAAAGAAAAACACAGGTGTCTAGCTGAAATTGATTATTCTCAAGGTGCTTGCCGGTCTTTTGGTCTAAATATTTTGGGGAGCCACTCCCAGACCCGACTTGGCTAAATCCTGCGTATATCATAGCACATCCACAATATTTGTCAAGCTATTTTATACTTTCTTTTTTCTGTCACCGAAAAACCCTTTATTTTCAATATTTTTTAGAAAGCATACAAAAATTTACCTTTCTATAATTCCCCACTATATTCTTGATTATATTTTTATATTTTGTATACTGTTCCTCAGACGTAAAGCGAGGTTTTAACCCCCACGTTTTACAGAGCACATGAGGAACAGGACAAACAAGTTGAACAAGGGTAGTCCAGCAAGCGCACAAGGAAAAGCCGGCTTCGAGAAGAACAGCCGCATGAAGCACCGCGCAGCAGCAGGCCAGGCCAATCCCGAGCGAAGCTGACCCGAGAAAGGTCAGACACTGGGACCAACAAAGAGCACATCGACTAGGTCGATGTGCTCTTTTCCATTTGTATTATTTTGCGTATCCTTCTGCTTCCGCAAACTTTATTGAAAGAAGTTTAGATGATCCATCAGCACCGATAGTTACTCCGTAGATAAGATCAGCGCGAGACATTGTCTCTCTGTTGTGCGTGACGACAATCAGCTCGGAATACTTTGAAAGACGCAAGAGCATATCTCCGTATCGTTTTGAGTTTGCCTCATCGAGCGCCGCATCTGTCTCATCAAGAACCAAAAACGGAGGTGGATTTACCTGACTCATGGCAAACAAAAGTGCAATAGAGGTTAGAGAACGTTCACCACCAGAGAACATCGTAAGTTCTTTTACTTTTTTCTGAGGAAGCGAAACATTGATATCTATTCCCTGTTCAAAATTTTTATCTTCTTCTACAGCATCAGTTTCATCCATGTTATCATCGAGTTTTTTCGGCTTTTC
>CAZJZW010000026.1:0-8223 GCA_964550665.1 uncultured Candidatus Saccharibacteria bacterium | reverse complement strand
GACGCAGATAACTACAATTCATCTGCAACTCAAGACGACAATTCATGTATTTACACTCCTGGGGCAATCACCGGGTGTACTGATCCAATAGCTGGAAACTACAACCCTATTGCTACTGTCGACAACGGTTCATGTCTGTATGGAATCTTTGGATGTATGGACTCTCTGGCTGTAAACTATAATCCACTCGCACAGTACAGTAACGGTCTGTGTCAGTACGGACCACCAATAGACCCTCCTGACCCAGATGAAATAAACGGCTGTATGGATCCAGGAGCGTTAAACTACAATCCACTCGCTACCGTAAACAGTGTTCCTTGCGACTATCTTGTTCCTGTTGTACATGGTTGTACTGATGTTTCTGCCATCAATTACAATGAAGATGCGACTACTGACGATGGCTCTTGTACTCATACAGATCCACCAGGCGGAGAAGATCCTCCTGGAGGGAACTTGCCTCCGATAATAACTGGGGTAACTGGATTTATTAAAGACAATCCACAAATTCCTAAAACGATATCTATTATTGGCTTGCTTGTTCCTCTCCTTTCGCAACTTATATCACCTGGAAACATCGCCAGACTCATCTCCATCCCTATCCGTATTTGGAATATCATCCCAACACTTCTTGGTTTCAAAAGAAGAAAACGTCCATGGGGAACTGTGTATGATTCGATTACCAAGCAACCTCTTGATCCAGTGTATGTGATGCTAAAAAATAATTCCGGAAAAGAAATTGCAACATCGATCACAGATCTTGATGGACGATATGGTTTTCAAGTAGAGCCAGGGCAGTATTCTCTTTTTGCTAATAAAACAAATTATATCTTCCCATCAGTTAAACTTGCTGGTAAAACAGAAGATGAACTTTACGACAATCTTTACTTCGGTGGAGGCATAGATATTGCAAAAGAAGATGAAATCATTAATAAAAATATTCCAATGGATGCGATCAACTTCAATTGGAATGAATTTGAAAAAGCCAAGAACAAAAAACTCATGAAGTTCTATTCCAAAACAGAACTATTCTTAGCCCGAATTAGTAAAATACTTTTTATCGCTGGATTTATATCTTCTATTATTCTTGGCTTTGTCGAACCGACAACGTTTAATATTATTATCCTTGCTCTATATGTTCTTATACTTACCCTTGCTCTATTTGGTGTTAAGCCACGAGCCTTTGGCTTTGTGAATGAAAAGGGAACAGGATACCCACTTTCTTTTGGAATCATTTCTGTGTTTTCAGCAGAGCTTGGAAGAGAGGTTGCCCATAGTGTGATTGGTAAGACAGGTAAGTATTATCTGTTGGTACCGAAGGGGGATTATTTTGTAAGACTTCGCAAAAAAACAGGCGAAGAAACATACGAAGATATCTATCAGTCAGAACCATTCACTGCAAACAAGGGGTATATAAATAAAATTATTAAGGTATAAAAATGGCGCGCCCGTGGGGCGCGCCATTTTGATCTTATTGTCGACTTCTCACTTCGTAAAAACCCAAGGTATAGTAGGGTCTTCGTTGTGAGATCTGAGGAACAGATCATGGTTCCTCACTACTGAACCAGATCGCTTCTTCTTTGGTCCGACACAGTACACACCAGAACCATTTTTCGTGGTAATTGGTGTCATACAAAACCACAACGCCTCGTCTCTGTCTTTGATGGTCAAATAGGACTGTATTGGAACCCACCTTGGACAGGTGCTGAACTTCAGATCAAGAACTTTTCTGATGAAGTCGTTGTAAGCGTAACCTCGACCAAAGCCAAGATCAATCGGCCTTATGATATACAAATCGAGAGAATCAACCTCTGGTTTTTGCCATGCCCCAACATCCTGTGTTGGGTCATCTGTTGGTTTAAGAAGGTTTATCTCATCTTTTGAATTTGGGCTCAAGTTCCAAACAATTTCTTGTAGAAACTTACCAACAACTTCATCTTGTGCCTGCGTAGAAATGGTCAAAAAGACCAATAAAAGAATGGAAATGTTACGAAGAGCTTTCATGTTTCTAGAATGGTTTGGTTCATTGTAATTATACTTATATTTCGTAATTTGTCAACTATTTTCATATACCTTTTCCCACAATTTATCTTTATAAATCATTGTTTTTTGGGTCAAAATTTGCTATAATAAACAGGTTAAATAATCAATAAACTCATAAATTATGGCAAAAGATACTAGTAACTATAGTGCGGATGATATCTCAGTTCTCGAGGGGCTAGAACCTGTTAGAAAACGACCAGGAATGTATATCGGATCTACTGGTCCGGATGGTCTTCACCATCTTATAAAAGAAATTTTCGACAACTCTCGTGACGAAGCGATGGCTGGACACGCAGACCATATTGAGATCACTCTTTTACCAGGAGATCGAGTTCGAGTAGCTGACAACGGTCGAGGTATTCCTGTCGATATTCATAAACAAACAAAAGTTTCTGCTCTTGAAACGATCATGACAGTTCTTCACGCCGGAGGAAAGTTCGGAGGTAAAGACAAAGGATATAAAGTTTCTGGAGGACTTCACGGTGTGGGTGCATCTGTCGTGAACGCACTTTCTAAAAATACAAAAGTCTTAGTTCACCGAGATGGTGGAGTTCATATTCAAGAATATAAAATCGGAAAGCCTCAAGGAAAAGTAAAAAAAATCGGACCATCAAAATTAAATGGAACGATCGTAACTTTTGAGCCAGACATCGAAATCTTTAAAGAAGTAAGTTTTGATTGGAAAAGAATCTTGGGGCACTACCGAGAACAAGCTTATCTTGTGAAGAATCTTCGTATTACGGTAAACGATGCACGGGATTATACTGGAAAGATCGATGAAGACGGTGCGTATTACATAAAAGATATTGGTCTTGAAATACCGTCGATGACGTTTTATTTCGAAGGAGGTATTATTTCTATGGTTGCTCACTACAACGAAGATTTAAAACCTGTTCACCGAAAAATTTTCTATGTAGAAAAAGAAGTTGATGATATCTCTGTTGAAATCGCGATGCAATACGTCGATGATATTTCTTCTCGTATTGTTCCTTTTGCGAACAATATCTATACGCCAGGCGGAGGTATGCACGTGACTGGATTTAAAACGGCTCTTACACGTCTTATTAACAACTACAATAAAAAGAACAACATACTAAACGAGAAAGAAGGAGGATTTACCGGGGATGACGTACTCGAAGGTTTGACTGCTGTTATCTCCGTGAAGATGCCTGAAATTCAGTTTGAAGGTCAGACAAAAGACAAACTTGGAAGTCCAGAAGCCAGAGGTGCTGTTGAGTCTATTTTCTCTGATGCTTTCTCAAATTTCCTAGAAGAGAACCCAGATGAAGCAAGAGCTATTATCAACAAAGCTGTATTAGCTCTTAAGGCTCGAAAAGCTGCAAAAGCTGCTAAAGACTCTGTGCTTCGAAAAGGCGCCCTCGAAGGTATGACACTTCCAGGGAAACTGGCTGACTGTCAGTCAAAGTCTGCCGAAGAATCTGAACTCTTTATTGTAGAGGGAGACTCTGCGGGAGGTTCTACGAAAATGGGGCGAGACAGAAGAACTCAAGCTGTGCTTCCGCTAAAAGGTAAGATCTTAAATGTGGAACGAGCAAGACTCGATAAGATGTTGGCTTCAAATGAAGTCAAATCCCTCGTGATCGCTATTGGTACATCTATCGGAGATACATTTAATATTGACGATATTCGATATCATAAAATAATCATCGCCACAGATGCTGACGTCGATGGTGCTCACATTCGAACACTTCTTTTGACGCTTTTCTATAGATATTTCAAACCAGTTATTGAAGCAGGTTATTTGTATATCGCTCAACCACCGCTATATAAAATTACAAAAGGTAAAGAAAAACTTTACATGTATTCAGATGACGATAAAAATACGTTTTTGAAAAAAGAAGGTATCTCAGAAGATGAATTAAAAAACGAAGGTGAAGCAGACGAAGTAGAAACAGTTGGAGGGGAAGCTGTCGAAGAGGTTAAATCTAACTCGTCGAAAGGCGGAGCAGGAAAGCCAAAATTTTCTGTCCAACGTTATAAAGGTCTCGGAGAAATGAACCCAGATGAACTTAAAGAAACAACGATGGATCCACAAAACAGAATCTTACTTCAAGTAAAAATCGATGATGCAATCGAAGCTGATAAGACGTTTGATATGCTTATGGGCTCTGAAGTTCCTCCACGAAAATCATTCATCCAAACAAATGCGAAGGTTGCGGAGATTGATATCTAGTAAACAAAAAATCCCGTAAGGGATTTTTTGTTTTAGAGAATATTTTTAATCAGATCTTTTAGTTCTTCTATGTGAGCCTTCTTATCTTCTTTTAATTCTTCCCAAAACGTTCTTTCTTCTGCTGTACCAGCTTCTTCTGTGTAATGGTTCTCAATCCTCCAAAGACTTTTTTGTTCTGTTGTCATTTGTGACATCAAATTGTGCAAGTTGTTGTTTGTCATATTAAACTAATTTTTCTTCTAAGTTTGTAATCCTTATTTCATGATTGTCTACTTTTTCTTTGTTTGCATATCTGTCCACTAAATCAAGCCTAAGATTCTGTAAATCTTTTTTTGCTACAATGTCTTCTTCAATAGAATTTAGTTTATCTTCTATCTTAACGAATCTTTCAGAAGAGAAATCAACAAAACCATTCAGAGTTTTTTCTAGTCCATTAACTTTTGAAGAAAGTTCATCAATTTTATCAACCTTGTCTAAAATTTTATTTAATTTAATTTCAAGATTTTTGTCCATGTAAATATTTTACCACATTCAAAAAATGTGCAAATAAAAAAAGAAAAACCCACATTTTTATGGGTTTTTCTGGGTTTTATTTTTTTATCAAATCTTTTATTTCTTCCACACTTAGATTTTCATGTTTCTCCTCATTTCGTCCTTCAGCTGTGAGACGACCAGATTCTTTTTCTTTGTCACCGATCACAAGCGTGAAAGGGATTTTTTGAGTTTTGATTTGTCGGACACGTTTACCCAGAGATTCATTTTCATTATAAAGTTCTGCTCGGATTTCGGCTTTACGTAGAATTTCGAAAACCTCTTTAGCATATTCTCCATGAGCATCTCCATTTACAGGAACGACAGCGACTTGAACCGGCGAAAGCCAAACAGGGAATGCGCCAGCAAAGTGTTCGATAGCAAGCGCCAAGAATCTTTCAAGAGAACCAGCGATCGCTCGGTGAATCATCACCGGAGTTTTCTTCTCTCCATCTTTGTCTGTATATTCCAAACCAAAACGTTTCGGCATATTGAAATCAAGTTGAGCTGTACCGAGTTGCCATTCACGTCCCAACGCATCTTTGAATTGGAAATCTATTTTTGGTCCGTAAAATGCCGCCTCACCTTCAACTCGCTTGTAGTTTAGACCTTCTTTCTTACATATATCTTCAAGAGTTTTCTCTGCAGTATTCCAAACTGATTCATCACCAATATATTTATCTAGATTTTGAGGATCACGGACAGAAAGGGAAACCCAGTACTTTCCATCTTGGAGCATTCCGAGATTTGTATAAAATTCCTTGATAATTGAAATAATATTTTTCACTTCTTCTTCTATTTGATCTGGTCGGCAGAAAATATGTCCATCGTCTTGTGAAATAGCTCGGACACGAGAAAGACCCATAAGCTCTCCAGCTTGTTCATCACGATATACTGTAGTTGTTTCAACATAACGAAGAGGTAAATCTTTGTAACTTCGTTGTTGCGACGCAAAGATCTGAGTGTGGTGAGGGCAATTCATCGGTTTCATACAAAATTCAGTCTCTCCCCGTCCTTTTACCTTAAACAAATCATCACCATACTTTTCATAATGTCCTGAAGTTTTATATAAATCAGATTTTGTGATGTGAGGGATAGTGACTTTTTGATATCCAAACTTTTTTTGGATACCTTGAATTTTTTCGATGATTAAATCTCGAAGTAATGTTCCTTTCGGGGTAAAGAGAGGAAGTCCAGCACCAACAAGATCTGAAAAAGTGAACAAATCGAGCTCAGCTCCAAGTTTTCGGTGATCTCTTTTCTTAGCTTCTTCTATCATCGATTCATGCTCTTTGAGCTTCTCTTCACTTTCAAAAGCTAATCCGTAGATTCGAGTAAGCATTTTATTTTTTTCATCTCCTCTCCAGTATGCTCCGGCTTGATGAGAGAGTTTGAAAGAGTCAGAAGGAATCTCTTTAAGCGGATTCTCAGAGTGACCACCACGGCAAAGATCTTCAAATCCTCCGCACGTGTAGAGAGTTATTGTTTCTCCTTTTCCTGAAATTTCTTCTATCAGTTCAAGTTTGTATGGATTATTTTTGAAAATTTCCCTTGCTTCGCTTACAGAAACTTCTCGGTGAGTGAATTCTGTCCACTTGTTCAAGTTCTTTCGCATCGACTTTTGGATCTTCTTTATATCTTCGTCCCCGAGCTTTTCTGTCCCGAAGTCAAAGTCGTAATAAAAGCCTGTATCTATCGCAGGGCCGAGTGTTGGCAAAGCGCCTGGGTAATGTTCCAAAACCGCCTGGGCTAAAAGGTGCGCTAGGGTATGTCTTTTTTTAGATAAATCGTTTATTTCCATAGGTTTTATATTAACATATGGGGCTTTTATTAAAAAGTTGATTTCTGGCTTTTCAAGCTTGCTTTTTAATTGCCCTTCAGTATAATAGGAGCCTATGGTAGTAAGAATGCGACATACAAGAGCTCACACAAAAAACCGCCGATCACATCACCGTGCTCCAGAAACAAGTATCGTTGTTGATAAGGAAACTAATGTTCCTCACATGCGACACCGAATTTGTCTAGAAACAGGGATGTATAAAGGGCGACAAGTTTTAACTGTAGCCAAAAACAAGAAAGAAAAAGCAAGCAAATAATAATGTTTGCTTTTTCTTTTTGTATGTTACAATACTTTCTGTAATAGTTAATTGAGATTAAAATGGCAAACAGACACCTGGCACGTTCTATAATTTTACAAACTTTATTTGAATGGGACTTTAATGGTCGCACGTCTTCAGACCTATCTGAAGAGCTTGAAAGAAACACTACTGAGTTTGGTCCAGGTCTTTCGGTGGATGAATTCATGGAAACTTTGCTCAAAATTACTCTCGATAAACAAGAAGCTATTGATGAAATAATAACTCGCGCCGCCCCTGAGTGGCCTCTCGAAAAGATTTCTATGGTTGATAGAAATGTTCTTCGTATTGGACTTGCTGAGCTTTTATTTTCTGACAAAGATGAAGTTCCGCCGAAAGTAGCGATTAACGAAGCGATCGAGTTAGCTAAAACATTTGGTGGAGAAAAATCTGGTAAGTTCGTGAACGGAGTTCTCGGAGCTGTGTACAAAGAAATGGGTGAACCAGGAAAAGATCAAATCAGTAAAAAGAAAAAAGAAGAAGTTGATATTGATAAACTCCCAGTTGAGAAAAAAGCCGGCGGAGTTATCTACTCTGAAAAAGATGGAACGTTTTATTTCGGACTTGTTCACGATGTTTTTGGATATTGGACACTTGCGAAAGGTGGAGTTGAATCTGGAGAGACATCAGAAGATGGTGCTGTCCGAGAAATAAAAGAAAAGACAGGACTTCCAGTAGAAATCGTTAAACTTTTGGGAGAAAATGAATATGTTGCATCTCACCCAGAAAAAGGTAAAATTCGTAAACAGGTAAGTTATTACCTGGTGAAATCACCATTTCAAGAGCTACAAGTCAACACAAACGGTGGTCTTGATGGTGGGAAGTGGTTTACGCTTTCGGAGCTTGAGGATATCAAGACGTATGACGATATCTTGCCTCTTTTAGCGCAGTCGGTTGAGTATATTACAAAGTAATTAGATTACATGTTTTGTATAAAGATTTTTCCTCTCTTACATTTCTGAGGAGTCTTTATACAAGCTATGTAATAAATAATATGAAAGATTTTTCTACTTTTGAAGACAAGATTGGTATTTCTTTTAAGAATAAAGATTTACTAAAACAAGCGTTTATTCACAGATCATATATAAATGAAAACCAAGGAGTTGTTTTTGGACACAATGAACGTCTTGAGTTTCTAGGAGATGCAGTTTTGGAGCTTGTGACAACAGAAGAGCTCTACAATAAATTCCCAGGAAAACCAGAAGGCGAGCTGACTTCTATTCGAGCGGCACTTGTAAATACAAACAGTATTTCCGATGCAGCAAAAAACTTAGGAGTAAACGATTATCTTTTTCTTTCAAAAGGTGAAGCGAAAGACACAGG
>CAZJZW010000025.1:0-8451 GCA_964550665.1 uncultured Candidatus Saccharibacteria bacterium | reverse complement strand
GTTCTCTCGCAACTGACTCTGGTGACGTTTTTGATCCTTTTGACTTTCGCCCCGCGCATATGCGCGGGGCTTTGTCGTTGTATAATTGTTTATGAATGCATTGATATTCGCGGACTATTCTTCGGGTAGTGCATTCTGATTTTGTTTGAAATCACAAACAAAAAATAGAAAGTTGGTGAGATATCCTAACGAGTAAAAACTCGAAATACTATTCAGCTATATTGTTCGTCTGATCAATAAGCGGTGTTATAGATGGGGTGTCTTACAGAGCGTCTTTGTTCTTAACGTGAACTTGAACTCCGATGGATGGAACGTGAACGTGAACAAGCTCGGTAACAGTAACAGGTGGAATCGTGAGAACCGTCTGTTCTCTCGAAACTCTCTATTTCTCCCGCACCTTATAAGGTGTGGGAGTTTTGTTTTTCCAAATAGATTTTCCATTGGTAGATTTCTCGACCGATATTTTCTATCTTTAAAGATATTTCGGCAAACCTCTTTTCTTTTAAGTAGTCATTTTCCCAGGTAACTTGCAGGAAGAATTTTAAAATATCTATCTTGTGAGTTGTCTGGTTGAGTAAGTTAATTTTTTCATTCGGTTTCGAATATTTAAGTACAAATTCAAGTTCCAGAATTTCTAAAAATAGATTTTCAATTTTTGATCCAAGTCCATATCTAAAAGGCTTGGATAAGCTGTTACTTGTTTGTTGCCATAGCTTGTACACAGATTTGGTGTTTTCTAAAACTGGTAAAATTGCTCGGGGGGGGGGTAGACTTAGATGAATGGAAAAGATTTTGATTCATAGTTACAATAATATCATTTCTCTACCCAGTTTACTTGTTTCTTGGAAAGAATTTCTTAAAGGTAAGAGTAAAAGAAAAGATGTACAAGAATTTTCTTCAAAACTCATGGAAAATTTAATAAATCTTCATAATGATTTAAAAAATCAGACGTACACTCACGGAGGATACACAGCTTTTAATATATCTGACCCAAAACCTAGGAATATCCACAAAGCATCTGTTCGGGACAGAGCATTACACCACCTTTTATATAAAGAGCTATATCCATACTTTGATACCAAATTCATCTTCGACTCATATTCGTGTCGGAAAAATAAAGGAACACACAAAGCCTTACAAAGATTTGAAACGTTCGGTAGAAAAGTTTCAAAAAATTATACGAAACAGTGTTTTATTTTAAAATGTGACATCAGAAAGTTTTTTGCTTCGATATCTCATGAAGTTTTGAAAAGTATTTTAGAAAAACATATACAAGACAAAGATGTTTTGTGGCTTTTACAAAGAGTAATAGACAGTTTTAATACAGAAGGAAAGAAAAATGTAGGTCTTCCTCTCGGGAATTTAACATCACAACTTTTGGTAAATATCTATATGAATGAGTTTGATCAATTTGTAAAACATAATCTAAAAGAAAAGTACTATATACGCTATGCTGATGATTTTGTATTTTTCTCACAAGACAAGAAGCATCTTGAAAACTTAATTATTCGTACGTCAGAGTTTTTGGAAGATGGGTTAAAGCTTTCTCTTCATCCCGACAAAGTTTTCATCAAAACGCTCTGTTCCGGAGTAGACTTTCTAGGCTTTGTTCATTTTCCTAAACATAGAGTTTTGCGAACGAGTACAAAAAGAAAGATGATGAGGAAACTACAAGCACAGCCTAGAGCAGAAACATTGGCTTCGTATCTAGGGATGATGAAATGGGGGAGTTGCTATAAGCTCGGTCAAAAGGTTGCCAAAAGAGAAGGTTTATGATAAAGTCTCTTTTGTTAATGACCCGCCAAACTTTTGGCGATTTTATATAAAATATCATGACTACAGCTATAAAATTATCACCAGTTGATATGGAATCACGAAAAAACCTCGACGTAAAAGCGGGTGATACTGTTCGTGTATATTCTAAAATTCAAGAAAAAGGAAAGACTCGTCTTCAAGCGTTTGAAGGACTTGTTCTCGCTAGAAAACACGGATCAGAAATGGGCGCGACAGTAACTGTTCGAAAGATTTCAGAAGGTGTGGGTGTCGAAAGAATTTTCCCTCTATACTCTCCAAATGTTGATAAGTTTGAAGTTGTAAAAAGAGCTAAAGTAAAACGATCTAAACTATATTTCCTACGAGAAAAGACCGCAAAAGAAATCCGAAGAAAACTTAAAGCTTTTGGATTCATCGCAAAAACTGACGAACTCGAAATCAAAGCAGAAGATATGGAAGCAGAAGTAGTAGAAACTCCAATAGAAGAAAAAACAGAAGAAGCAAAGTAATATTAAGGCCCGCGAAAGCGGGCTTTGATTTTTGTCTATGTAAAACTGGTAGACGCTATATCCTTGAGGTTATATAATAGATATATATGGGGAAGAGAGGTACAAAACCTCAAGGGAAGGTTAAAATAAAATGGTCAGCAAAATTTGCTTATGCCATAGGTCTTATAGTGACTGATGGCTGTTTATATAAAGACGGAAGACATATTAGTTTAACGACTAAAGATATAGAGCAGGCAGAAAATTTCAAAAAATGCTTAGGTCTTAATGTAAAAATTGGAAGTAAGTATTCAGGTTCTAATGATAAAAAAGAATATTTTCATGTTCAATTCGGTGATGTTTTATTCTATGAATTTCTAGTCTCTATCGGTATAAACCCAGCTAAATCTAAAACTCTTGGAGAAATAAAAATCCCAGATAAGTATTTCTTTGATTATTTAAGAGGGTGTTTTGATGGTGATGGATGTTTTTACTCGTACTGGGATCCTAGATGGAAATCAAGTCATATGTTTTATATTGAATTTGTTTCAGCAAGTAAAAAACACCTGGTTTGGTTGAGAAAAATTATCAACAATCATCTTAAAATAACTGGTCATTTTTATGGAAATAAAACGAGAACATTTTTCCAGCTAAAATATGCGAAAAAAGAAGCCATGGAAATTATTATAAATATGTACTATAATCCTCGTGTTGTATGCTTACCTAGGAAGCTTGTAAAGATAAAAAAGGCGCTTGCCGCAGAGAAGAAACAACAGAGAGTTTATAAAAAAGCGCAGGTGGAGAAACGGTAGACTCGCTACCTTGAGGTGGTAGTGCCGAAAGGCGTGGAGGTTCAAATCCTCTCTTGCGCACAATAATACAAAAATACTCCGTTTTCGGAGTATTTTTGTTATAATATTTCCATAATTATTTAATAAGCTTTTTATGTTTTTTGTTTTAGAGAAAATTTTTTTTGATTTAGGACCAATAATTTTTGGAATCGCTGGATTTTTGTTAGCTTCGTACGTATATACAAAAAAACAAAAACAAGAAGTTATGGTTTGTCCGATGAACGGGAGTTGTGAAGAAGTGGTAAACAGTAGGTATTCAAAATTCCTAGGAGTGCCAGTTGAGATCATGGGGATGATTTACTACGCATTCATTGTTCTTTCATATGCTTATATTTTTCTAAATGCAGATACGGTGAGTGACACCTTCAAATTCTTTATAACAGGTTTAACCGTAGGAGCATTTTTCTTCTCAGTTTACTTAGTAATCATTCAAGCTTTTATTTTAAGAAAGTGGTGTACATGGTGTCTTTTTTCTGCAGGCTTCTCGACATTTATTTTTGTCACTGCTGTTTTTGGTGTGGACCTTTCTCTTGTATTACTTCTCGCAAAATATAAAACAGTGATCGTGATTTTCCATGCCTTTTCGGCGGCTATCGGGGTCGGCGCGGCGACTATCACCGACATATTCTTCTTCAAATATCTTAAAGACTATAAAATCTCAGAAAGCGAGCATAAAACGATGGAGACACTCTCTGGCGTTATCTGGGTTGCTCTCGGGGTTCTGATTATCACTGGTATCGGACTTTTCATTCCACAATCAGAAAAACTTCTTGAATCTTCAAAATTTATTACAAAATCTGTTGCAGTTTTGGTTTTGGTTGTAAATGGAATAATGCTAAACCTCAGTATTTCTCCTCGAATGATGGAAATAACATTCGGTGATAATTTTAGTCATCAAAAAGGAGAACTTCATTTTATGAGAAAGCTTGCATTCGCGCTTGGAGCAATCTCAATTACTTCTTGGTATACAATCTTCATTCTTGGTTCGCTCAAATCAATACCGGTATCAATTGGTACAGGTATTAGTTTATATATTGCACTTCTTTGTATGGCGGTAATTGGCTCACAGATTTTTGATAGAATGATGATATATAAAAGAAAAAAAGAATTAACTATTCAAAAATAAGTATGAACTTTCGAGAATCCTTTCATAATTTTTTCCGAGCTACGCCAGAAAATTCTTTTAAAAGAGCCGATGATTTAACTGACTATCCCTTTCTTTTCTCAACGTTTGAAAAAAGATTAGAAATAGCCCAAAATTCTTCAGCGGAGCTAACCAGCCTTTTCCACGATTTCAATGCAACTTTTTTGCAAACTGAAATAGGAAAAGAGTATCGACGGCTTATCCAAGAAAAAGAAGACTTACAATCAGTAGGAAATCCTTCCGGGGAAGTAGGTACCGATATTGGCAAGATTAATATTCTTGATCGGGAGTTATCTGCTCTTGAAAATTCAGATGAGTTTTTAGGGTATACAAATCTAAAAACAAAAATTGAAGACCTTATTAACTCTCAAAACTCTCAAGAAGAAGACCTTCAGAAAGTTGCTTAGTGGATTTATTTCTACTATTTTGCTATAACAGAGTGACTCTAGTTTTCTAGAGATATATGGTGGCTATAGTTTAGTGGTAAAACTTCGGTTTGTGGTACCGACATCGAGAGTTCAATTCTCTCTAGCCACCCATCAACATTTTTCTCAATAATCTTGTTTAAAGACAAGGACTTCTTGGTTCTAACCAAGGAGGGATAAAGCTGGTATAATCTTTGCCATGGAAGGAAAAATGGAAAACAAGAGAACGGGTATTAACCTTGATAACACCAAGGTGGTCTTAGAGAGGGAGATTGTGAAATGGGAAGAGGGTAGTAATACGAGATTTATTCTTGAGCAAATAAGCAACTATTTTAATGAGGCGGTCAATTCAATTGGTGATAAAGAAAAGTTAGATGTAGCTCTCAAAAGACTAAAGATTTATGAAAGTAATCTCGGAGAAAAATATAGAGACACACCAGAGGAGGAACAATATATTGAAACTGTAAACCAGGCTATCAGATATTTTTCTAATTTATAAAGTCTGGTATTTGAAAAACTAGGAATATAAATCGTCGCATCGTTCCTCTTCTCAAAGACAGTTCTAACTTCCTCTGCTATTTGTTTTGCTTGATTAATTTTTTATCAGCGGGTACTATGAGTGAAAAGTTCAATTTCATGGAACGTCAAAACTTTTACATTCCGGAAGAAGATGTTGATGATTCTGGCAGGACCATAAATGATTGGCTTTCAGGTGATGAAGAGAACAGGGTTCCTCCCAATGTTGCATATCTTATAAATTGGCTTTTAGAAAAATACCCTGAGGCTCTGATTGACGAGCTTTTTGAAAGGGGTTTTCATTGGCCAGCGAATATTCCTTTTAATAAGTCGATATTCGTATCTCAAGACGATACAGACGGTCATAATTCTGGATTTTGGCTCGGATTTTCAAGTGACGGGGATGCCTGGGTTGATTTCGAGCTCCAGGGTTTTGATGACAAAAGAAGGTATGCAATGTCTGGTGTAATGCGTTTTAGGACGTTTGGGGGTGGAACCAAAAACCCAAGAATGAATGCGGTCTTGCGATTACTTGCACTTGCTTGCATAAAAGACCAAAGTTCTGCCGATGGAGTTCTTATTGATCGAGAAACGGGCAGACCTCTCGGGTGGGGACAGATGAGGGATATGCCTATGAAAGAAGAAGACAATGAAAGCGTCGACTCCTAGTCGGTGCTTTTTCTTTGGTATAATATATTATTATAAAAAGTAATGTACTACTATGAGAATAAAAAACATCGATTCAAAAATTATTCATTTCTTTAGAAAAATATTTATTCCTTCGGCGCGTATTGGGCTTTTTATTGTCTTCTTTTGGTTTGGTTTTTTAAAAGTCATCGGTCTTTCACCTGCGGGTGGGGTAGTTCAAAGGCTTTTTGAAAACACGATTCCCTTTATGGAATTTTCCACGTTCCTTGTGTTGTTTGGAATTTTTGAGTGTTTAATTGGAGTCTTGTTTCTTATTAAGGGTATGGAAAGAGTTGTTATTCCACTTCTTTTAATTCATATGATTACAACCTTTGGCCCACTTATTTTCTTGCCTGAAGAAACTTGGCAAAAATTTATGGTCCCAACTCTCGAAGGGCAATATATTATTAAAAATGTTGTGCTTATCGCCGCCGCTGTGGGTATCGCCGCACATTTGCATCCAATAAAAAACAAATGATCGATGAATTAACAAAAACAGCAGACGAGCTTTCTCGTGACGGAAAGATAGATAAGAAGCTTAAAAGGAGACTTCGTATTTTTGAAGTTCTATCTTTTATATTCGGGCTTATTACCGTCTATGATATTTTATTTGAAGGATTTTATTGGTTCCATGTTTTCTTGGCTGTGGCTTTCTCGTTTCTTTTCGGCTTCTTTCTTTTGGCAAAGATAAATGAAGTTTCTTGGGACAAGAAGCGAAAAATGATGGTGACACTTAAGATGGATATTTGGGGAGTAGTCATCATTATTCTATATATAGCAGCAAGATTACTTTCAGATATATATATGCATGGTTTTTTCGAGGGCGAAGTTTCAAAAGTTCTAGCCTATACTTTCTTTACAGCTTTCGGGGTTACTCTGGGTAGGTTCGTCGGCTCACTGGTCTTTATTTATTTAGCAGAGCCAAAAAGTCATAGAAAATTTAGATTCTCTCGAAGAGAGAAATAGAGTATAATAAGGTTATTACAACTAATCTTTTTAATCTATGAATCAAAATTTATTCGAAAGACCTTTTTTCTACCCATCTCTTATTTTAGGGATCTGTCTCGTTATCGCTGCTTTGGTCGGAGGAGTTTTTATATCTAAAATCAAAGGGGATGCAGATACTATAACCTCTACTGGTTCTGCAAAAGTTCGCGTAACTTCTGACTCAGCGAAGTTTACTGGTTCAGTTGTGCGAACAGCTTCAGAATTTGACCTAAAGGGTGGTTACGCTGCTGTTGCATCTGATGTTAAAACAATCGAAGCCTTTCTAAAAGAAAAAGGACTAACTACCGAAGAATATTCAATCCAACCTGTATCTGTTAATGAAGTCTACCAATATGGTGAAGGTGCTCAAAACCAGCCAAAACGATATGAGTTCAGACAAGCAATCGATATCAATTCAAAAGAAATAGCTAAAGTTGAAGATGTTGCAAATTCCATCTCGTCCCTTGTGAATAAAAATGTATTGTTCCAAAGTTATGGAATCCAATACCTGTACAGCGGTCTTGCAGAAAAGAGAATTGAGCTTTTGGGTGGAGCAATCCAAGACGCGAAGGCAAGGGCTAGTGAAATAGCAAAAAGTTCTGGAGGAAGTATTGGGAAGCTTAAATCATCTACTGGCGGTGTAGTCCAAGTGTTATCACCAAACTCAATCGATGTTTCAGATTATGGCTCATATGATACTTCTACAAAAGAAAAAGATATATCAGTAACAGTAAGAGCGACGTTTGCACTAAATTAAAAGAAAAAAGAGCCAAGCCACTTCACGTGCTTGGCTCTTTTTGTTTTGCTATACTGTCATTATGACAAAAGGAAAAGCTATTATTTTAATACTCATGCTTGGGTTTTCTCTATATCTTGGGGTGTTTAAAGAACGTAAGCCTGTAGTGGTAGATAACCCAGATATTTGGATAGATGAAAAAGTGCCGTTAGAAGAACAGCCAAAACCAGCTCTTTGGGAAACAGAAGAAACAGAGTTCTATAAAATTACATATAAACTCTCTGGTATAACCGACGAAAACGTAAAGCTAGATATTGAGCGATGGGTTTCTGATCGTGTAAATCAGTTCAAAACAGAATCAGGTTTTGAAAATATAACAGAAGAAGATAAAGAAATGTTAGGTTTTAATCGTGGAATGAAATACACTCTTGATTTTTCTTATGAACTAAAAGAATCAAAAAATATACAGACATATATTATTAAATCTTCAGTTTTCACCGGTGGGGCACATGGTAACTTAGAAGTTCTGACTTTTAATTATGAAAAAGAAACAGGGAAGAGAATCTCTTTGAATAATCTTTTTAAAAAAGGTCCATCAGAGTATTTACCAGTTCTAGCAGCTCTAGGGGATAAATTCTTAGATGAAAAATATAAAGAAGTGGCGATGCATGAAGGTTTGGCACCAGAGCCTGCAAACTGGGCAACATGGTACGCTACCGACACATCACTCGTCTTTATTTTCCAAACATATCAAGTGGTGCCATATGCGTATGGAACGCCAGAGTTTACTGTAGTAGCAAGAGGCATTGCTGACTTTATTGATTTAAAATATTTCACTGAATAAAAA
>CAZJZW010000024.1:5249-8986 GCA_964550665.1 uncultured Candidatus Saccharibacteria bacterium | reverse complement strand
TCGTAACAGGTTACCAATCCAGCGTTGGAAACCGTCGTATCTTTGGTCATCCAATTATCGATATCGCTGTCACGGTAGGCGAAACCTTTCTTGAAGCAGTCGGCCGTTTTCACAGCCGAGAAAGATGGCACACTGATACCAGACTTCACGATCTTCAGGAAGCTAGTGACTACTTTTTTAGCGGACTGTTGCAACTGCAACTTCCACGCCATTACTGCGCATTTCATGAACTCGCCAGGACGTTGCCCAGCTTGTTGAAGTTCGTCTGTGGATAACTCCTCCAAAATCGCTTGATGTTGGAACAAGAGACCGGAGACATGCGGGATCTGTTTTGCGGTAGCCATAGCTTTTCCGTTTTTACAGTTTGCCATTTCTTCCTCTCCACAAATGTGGCGGTTTACCATAGCTTTCAAAGCTCATAAAAGCACTGAAAGCTATGGTAAACACATATTTAATCCTTGAATTATTAAAGAGCCTTTACTTACTTACATTATAGCACATTTTATACCTTTTTGTCAATATATACTTCTCGATACATAATGATCGAAAAGATCTTGACGCTTAAAATATAGCGTATGGAAAAATCGTCATTTAGATAGTAGAAAAGCTGTGCTGTTTGAGCGTCGAGCAAGTTCACAGTTTTCTTCATACAAATGAGGATTTTAGCTAGATTTTTCCGCGTCTTGAACTTTTGTTACTTTTGCTTCAAGGCAAAAGTAAGTAGAAATCAAAAAGCCCTTTCGGGCTTTTTATAAAACAAATTAGTATTTCTCAAATTTCCCCATTATTTCATTCTCTACTTCATCCCTTGGACGACCAAATTTCATAAATGAAATTTCTTTAATCGGAGCGACGATTGAGTCGTTTCCGGCTGGCCAGTTATCTGTTTTGATACTGAAAGGCTTTGTTGGTTGACCACCCATTAGCATCGCCATGTATGCATTTCGGTTATCGAGTTTGATAATATCTGCCACGGTGAAAATCGGCTCAACTCTCTTTTCCAGAACGCTTGCGTCTTCAGCACTGATTCGGAAAATCGCCATCGATCCCACGTTTCCAAGCACGGCATCTTTAATATTATCGGGAAGCTGACTTAAGTATTGGTGAGCAACGTTTAAAGAAAGCTTATACTTTCGAGCCTCGGAAAGAATCGAAGTGATCGAAGGTGTGACGACGTTTTGGAATTCATCGATGTATAGATAAAACGGTGAGAAATCTTTACCAACAGAATCTGCTCGTGAGAGAGCCGCCATTTGAAGTTTACCAACAAGAATAAGACCAAGAAGGTTTGAGTTTATTTCACCGAGTCTTCCTTTTGAAAGGTTTACTAGGAGAATCTTTTTGTTGTCCATAATATCCCGGAAGTTAAATGCAGAATTTTCTTGAGCGATAATCGGTCGCATTATTTCATTTGAGATAAACGTATCGAATTTTGAAGTGATATACGGCACGAAGTTTTCAAGACCTTGTTCACCTTGAGCAGCTTCGGCGTTTTTCCAGAACTGTTTAACTAGAGGATTTTTTGTTTTCGAAAGCTTCATATCTCGGAATTTCTTGTCAGATAAAACTCGTCCGATCTCAAGAAGTGTCGAGCCAGTTTCTGGATCATCCATCACCAAGTTTGCACTGTTTTTAAAATATTGTTCAAAAATCGGACCACCGGCTGTTTTCATATCGAAAAGCTGGTTAAAAATACCCATGAGCTCGTTGATAACAAACGTTTTTTGTTCAGGTCTTGTAACATCGTACTCAAGCATATTGAGCCCCATTGGACGTGCAGTGTAAGCTGGATCAAAATAGATAACATCATCGATTCGCTCTTTTGGAATATTGGCCAAAATTTTCTCAATATCATTTCCGTGCGGATCCATGTAACAAACACCGTTGCCAGCTTTGATATCTTGAATAATCATATTAAGCATAATTCCCGTCTTACCTGTCCCTGTCTGACCGACAATATACAAGTGACGAAGTCTGTCTTCTGGTCGCATAAAAACAGGAGTTTCTTTTCCACGATAAAAATTTATCCCGAGACGAATTCCCTCTTCCACCATATTCGTCGGAGCTGGAGCTTCGCCTGCTTTTGATTCTTTCAGCTCTGGAGTTGTAGACTCACTTATTGGGAAATGGAAGATCGTAGAAAGTTCTTCTAGGTTTAGTGAAAGTGATTGATGTTCATTTGGAACTCTAAAAGAAAAATTATGTAAAAATGGTGCTAAATCATTTCCTTTTACTCTTTCAAATTTAAAACTGTTTGATTTTGATTTATTAAATTGTTCAAAAGAAGATTCTATGTCCGAAACAATATCTTCTGCTCGAGCACGTGACTCTGCCGAAGCGACTATTCTGATATTCGTACTGACAATAGTACTTTTAAGCTTTAAATTTATTGCTTCAACTAAATCCATGTCGATATCTTTTGGTTCATCTTTCGGTTCTAGTTTTTTTGGATTAAAAATTCCAACAGCAAAGTTTTTAAACTCTTTTTTAACTGCGCTGTATTCATCTACAACATCTTTTAACTTTTCACCCTTTTTTATTTTTTCTAAAATACCAGTGAATTTTTTAATAATACTTTCACCCATCGGTGTGACGATAATTTGTATCGAGGCACCCTCAGAATCACGCCCGAGTTTTGAAAAGGCATTTAAAATAGCGTTCATTGGGTCGTGACCCAAGTCTTCGTATGTTGAAATCGGGAAAACTTCTTCTTTCGTAAGTTTCGCATATGAAGCGACTGTTTCTCCTTTTGAGCTAAATACGTTGTAATCATCAGTAACTTCGTTGATTTTCGCGCTGTGGTAAAAAGCCAAAACTTGTTTTTCTAAGAGATCTCTTTTCTCTCGCGGAACAGAAACATAGATAACCAAATCATTTGAGCTTGAAGAGTTCGCGATTTCCAAAGTATAGTATTGTTTTTCTTTATTGTATTCTCCACGAGAAATTGACTGCATACCCAAAAGGAACTGCTTCATACCAGTAATAAAGTCGATGAATGTTCTTTTTTCTTCTCTGACGTTTCCCGGAAGTGTAATCTCAAAAAGAGCCAGGTTTAAAGATTTAAATTCAGCACTTTCTTGTTTAAGCCCTGGGATATTTCCATTCGCATGAAGGAATTGAACCAAAAATCGATGGAAGTCATCTTCTATATGAGGATCATTCATCCCGCTTACGAGGTCGAGGGTATTTTTAATCCCATGCTCTAAAAGATATCCGTAAATCTCAGACATTTTATCATCATGCTCTTCGGGTTTTAGTTTTAAGACGATTTGCTCGGCATGCTTTTCTTCTACTTGGTAATCTTTATGTAGAACTTCTTTTTTATCGAGCATGTCATATGCAGACACGGCCTCTCTAGAGACTTCTTCTCTAGACTTCGGCGCTCCTGAATCTTGTAATTCACGTTCGCGGTCTTCTATATGACGACGTAAAAAATCTATCTCTTCTTGTGGAGAATTAAATTTAGGTGTTTCTTTAAAATACGTACCTTCCATCCCCTTATTGTAACAAAATTATTTTGATTTAAGAAAATAATTTCTTATAGGAATCTATTTAGTTAGAACTTCTGCCCCATCATCAGTCACTAGAACAGTATGTTCAAAATGCGCAGAGATTTTTTCATCTGCGGTGATATAGGTGTATTCATCTTTAGTCACAAAAACTTCGTCAGTGCCAAGATTTAACATCGGCTCGATAGCGATAACCATCCCTGGAACAAGATCATCCCCCGTTCCAGC
>CAZJZW010000024.1:0-5149 GCA_964550665.1 uncultured Candidatus Saccharibacteria bacterium | reverse complement strand
ATAAAGTCAGATGGAATTCCGTGAACGATTTCATCATTTACTGAAACGCAAAGTGAGGCTGGATACGGATACGAAACTCCTTCGGGTGTATAACCAAGAAAAGCTGGCTTGTCGCCTTCTTCTAAAATAAGTTTATGAGCATAGTCGTCCAGCTCTTTTGTTGTGATTCCTGGTTTTACTATTTTGGCAACTTCTTTCAATATAAAAGCGTGACGTTTTCCGCCCTCTCGCATCTTTTCGATATCTTCTTTTGTTTTGATCCTTATCATTTTATTTTTTTCCGAAAACTTTTTCGATAAGCTCTGCGTGAACTTCTTCGATAGATTTTTCACCGTCTATTTCGATAAAGTTGTAGTCTTTGTTTTCGTGGAAGTAGAACATCGAAGGAACAACGTTCCAGTCGAACCAATCCAGCTTTCGAAGCATATCTTCTTCTTTGTCATCGTCTGCTCTACCTCGTGATTTTAGTTTACTTAAAGACCATTCTTTGCCTGTTTTTATATAAACAATATTTGGCTTTTTAAGTCCATAAAATTTCATAGCAGAATCAAGTACGGGCGCTTCGTCTGGCCGTCGACAAAGTCCATCTAGAATCAAATCTTGCTTGCCTGTAAATTCCTCAACCATAACACCTGTCCAGAGCCAAATTGGCATAAAGACCGGCATAAGTCCTCCTTCGTCTAAAATTTTTCGGGTTAAGCTTGAAGTGTAGTTGTCTTCTTTAGAGATGAAGTTTCGGAATTTTTGACCTGTTTCTATATATAGAGTCCCGTTTGATTTATTCTTGTTTAAATATTCAATCAATAAATTCGCTTGAGTACCCTTACCTGAGCCAGATCTTCCAAAAAATACAAATGTTTGTTGATTATCCATAATTTATTTAAGTTATAGACTTAGAATACCAGATTCGAGCTTCAAAAACCAGCTAAAGAAAAAACGCAAAACGCGCTCACCGCAAGGTGAGCGCGTTTTTCTGTATACTGAATACTTGATACTTTATACTTAATATTGTCTCATTGAGATTTGTCCGTCGATTTTCTTTAGAATATCGAGAACCACAGAAACCACGATTAGAAGTGCAGTACCTCCGATCGCCAAACTTTGGAGACCAGAAAGTTGTTGCATAATAAATGGTAGAACCGCGATAAGACCTAGGAAGATCGCTCCGATAAAAGTAATTCGAGTTACGATTTTACTAATATAATCTGTTGTTGAAAGACCTGGTCTGATACCTGGAATAAATGCGCCATTCTTTTGCAAGTTTGTCGCAACTGATTCTGGTTCGAACGTAATCGCAGTATAAAAGTATGTGAAGAGGAATACTAAAACGAAGTAAGCTACTGAGTACCATGTTGTCGCTGCTGTAAACCACACGAACCACTCGCCCACAGTTTTGATAACTCCAATATTTGAAGCGACCATAAATCCTGAAAGCATTTGTGGAAGTGAGAGTATTGATAGGGCGAAGATAATCGGCATAACTCCAGCTTGGTTTATACGAAGTGGAAGATATGAAGATGATTGACCCATAGTTCCTCCTGCTCGCGCTTGTTTTGCGTAAGTAATCGGAATCAATCTTTCAGCTTCAGTCACCATAACAACTCCTGCGATAATCAAAATGATTGCAGCTAAGAGCGCCAAGTACATTGGAATCTGAGCTTCTGTGAAAGTGAAAGCTAATTGATTAATTTGAGCTGGGATAGAAGCTACGATACCTGCAAAGATGATTACAGATACCCCGTTTCCAATACCCTTTTCTGTGATGAGTTCTCCAAGCCAAACCAAGAACATTGATCCGGCTGTGATCACGATTAAGGCAACTGCCTTGTCGAATGATGTCATTGCGTCCAAGATTCCTTGGCTATCTAGTAGCTTCAAGAGCGCAAATCCTTGAATCATCGCCAGCGGAATTGTAATGATTCTTGAGTATTGAGTAAACTTCGCTCGTCCTGTCTCACCTTCATCGTGGTACATAGACTTTAGTCTCGGTGACATCATAGTCAGAAGTTGCATCACGATAGATCCTGTAATGTATGGACCTACTCCGAGCATCACGATAGACAGAGCTGAAAGCCCTCCTCCAGAGAACACGTTTAGTATTCCCAGGAATTGGTTACTCTGTAGAAAACCTTGTAGTCTGAATGTATCAACTCCTGGGATCGGAATAGCTGATAGGAGTCTGAAAATAACCAGAATAAACAGTACGAATAAAATTTTCTTTCTTATAGACTTATCTTTGAATGCTATTTTTATTTTTCTCCAAAAGCTCATAATATTTTTTATTTAGATTTTATAGTACCTCCAGCTTTTACAACTTTATCGATCGCTGTTTTAGAAGCAAAACATCCAACGACTTTAAGACTTTTTGTTAACTCTCCTGTTGATAGGATTTTTACTTCTGGATTTTGTCCTTTTACCAAATTGATAACTCCTTTTCGAACTAAATCTTTTGGTGAGACAGTTGCTCCATTTTCAAAGTTTGCATCAAGAGTTGATAGGTTAACAGAAAGTGGTTTTACAACAGAACTGTTGAAAGTCTTTCCTCTGTTTTTACCGTGTCCTCGAAGTTTCGGGAACTTCTTAATAATATCACGCATTTGTGGTCTGATACCATGTGAACCGTGTTGACCTTGTCCTTTGTGACCTCTTCCAGAAGTTTTACCACGCTTGCCACCTCGGCCAACGTCTTTTTTCTTCGGGTTTTTTGTTTTTCTTTTAAGGTTATTTAATTGCATAGAAGTATAATTATTTACTTGCCTTTAATTTAGCAAAAGCGATAATAGCTGCTCTAGCATTGTTTAATTGGTTCTTACTTCTTGAAAGAATCTTTCCTGATACGTTTTTCATACCAGCCAAGTTCAAGATGTCTCGAACAGCTCCACCGGCCACAAGTCCCTTACCTTTGTTTGGCATAAGGAAAATTTCAGAAGCTTTGTACTTCGCTTTTACATCGTGAGCAATAGACATATCTTTTGTTATTGCGATTTTCACCATATTCTTTTTCGCATTTGCTACGGCTTTCGTAATAGCAAGAGTT
The DNA here is from genome assembly GCA_964550665.1 of uncultured Candidatus Saccharibacteria bacterium. Taxonomy (GTDB): domain Bacteria; phylum Patescibacteriota; class Minisyncoccia; order Phycocordibacterales; family CSBR16-119; genus JAUPTX01. The sequence goes on along the minus strand of CAZJZW010000024.1, from coordinate 2,112 downwards.
GTATCGTTTGATTTTCCAAGACCAATACCTACAGAACCTTTCTTGTCTCCGATAAGCATAGCTACAGAGAAAGAGAATCTTCGACCTCCAGCCATCACACGAGTTACTCGTCTGATGCTCAAAATCTTTTGATCAAATTCTGGTTTTGGTCGTTCAGCAAACTTTCGTCCACCACCTCTTCGTTCACCTTCTTGTTTCCCTGGGCCACCATTTTCTGATTTTCGTGCACCAAAATTTCTTGTGCCCGTTCCTTTGTACGGAGTTCTAGCTGGGCCGCCCGCTGGAGCTGTACTTGGCGCTGTTGTTGTTTGTGTTTCTGTTGTCATAATAGTTACTTAAAAAGTAAGATTAGAATTTTAATCCAGCTTCTCGTGCGCTGTCAGCTAAAAGCTTGATTCGACCTGTGTAATTAAAACCGTTTCTATCGAAGACGATTTCTTTAACCTTCATACCAAGAGCACCTTCGGCGATAGTTTTACCGACAAGAGCAGCTCTTTCTTTCTTTGTTCCTTTTTTATCTTTTACGTCAGATGCAGAGAAAAGAGTTTTTCCAGCGACATCGTCAATAAGCTGAGCGTAAATATTTTTGTTTGATTTGTAGACAGAAAGTCGAGGTCTAGAAGAAGTACCAGATACTTTTGCACGTATCTTTCTTTTTATTCTAGCTCTTTTTTCTGTTTTAGGATTTTTTGATTTCATAATACTAAAATAAATTATTAAGCAGACTTCTTACCTTGCTTTCTTCTAATAAACTCTCCGTCATATCGAATACCCTTTCCTTTATATGGTTCAGGCTTCTTGTAGTCTCGTATCTTCGCAGCGAAAAGACCAACGAGCTCTTTATCGATACCAGCAATGGTCATTGTTCCTTTATCTGTTGTTACTGCAAGGCCTTCTGGGATTGTTACGAGAACTTCGTGAGAAAATCCAAGAGACATCTTTACGTTCTTTCCTGATAGGTCCCATTTATAACCAACTCCTTCAACAGCTAGTTTCTTTTCGAAACCTTCGTTTACTCCTTTGATCATGTTTTTAACATGAGAAGCATATGTTCCCCACAACGCTTTCGCAAAGTTTGAATCTTTTTGTGGAGCAAAAGTTACTTGGTTATCTTTAATATCAACAGATACTGTATCTGTTTTAAATTCTTTTTTAAGTTCACCCTTCTTTCCTTTTACTGTAAGAATACCGTTAGCGAGATTTATTTCTGTGCCATTTGGTATTTCTACTATTTGTTTTCCTACTCTAGACATATAATTTTATTTATCCCGACTTTACGTCTGGGATTACCAAATTTTAAATAATACTTCCCCGCCGACCAACTCTTTTCGAGCTTCATCTCCTGTTAAAACTCCTTTTGGTGTTGAAACAACAAGTAAACCAGAACCATTTTTAACTGGTCGTAGTTCTTTTGCTTTCATATAAATTCTTCGTGAAGGTTTAGAAATTCTTTCAACGTTTGTAACCTTTGGAAACTTTCCATCGTAAGAAATAACTATTTCAAGAACAGGTTTGTCTTTCTTATCAGTCTTTTTTGAAATAGAACCAACATAGTTTTGCTTTGAAAGACATTCTGCTATTGCGTGTCTTAGGTTTGAATAAGGAATAACAACACTCGCTTTTGAAGCTCGTCCTGCATTCTTTATTGTGATTAACATTTCGCCAATTTTATCCATAAATATATTTGATTACCAAGAAGATTTTCTGATACCTGGGATTTCTCCTTCATTTGCTAATTCTCGGAATTTAATTCGAGACAGTCCAAAATCTCGAAGGAATCCTTTTCCTCGACCTGTTGCTACACATCTATTTTTTAGCCGTGATGGTGAAGAGTTCTTTGGAAGTTTTTGCAAACCTTCAAAGTCACCGGCAGCTTTTAGTTCTGCTCTCTTTTTAGCGAATTTTGCGTGTAGTTTTACACGTTTCGCTTGTCGAGCTAACACTGATCTTTTTGCCATAATTTAGCTAGATAGCCAAAGGCTTTTGCCTTTCGCTTTGATTTATAAAAGACTCTGCAATATCTCGTGTTTTTGCTTATATTTTGGGCGCCCGAAGGCTTGAAAACATAAGGAGAAACACGGATTAAACAGGATCTACCGGCTTTTGACCGAT
>CAZJZW010000023.1:0-9021 GCA_964550665.1 uncultured Candidatus Saccharibacteria bacterium | reverse complement strand
TAGGTGTGGCAGAATAAAAGACAGCAAAGAAATAAAAGATGAGTAAATAAATTCCCGTTTTAGAGCTCAACGTAAAAGCGTAGATTACAAATGGAAGATTTGTAGCAAATATCCAAACCCAAACAGACTTGTGCTTTTCTGGCACAAGTAAAGCTTCGTACTCTACTTTTTTAGGATTAAGCTTATCTGTTTCGTAATCAAAAATATCGTTTACTCCGTAGATTAAAATATTTGCCGGAATCAAAAAGAAAAAAGCAAAGACCAAAATCTCTGGACGAAGAAGATCTTTCAAAAAATTTGTCGCGACAAGTACACCAATAAAATAGGTTCCCATTTCATAAAGCCAAAACCGTGGGCGTGATATATTTAAAATTTCTTTTAATGTCATGGGAAGATTATATCAAATTATAAACTTATAACAGAAAAGCCCCGCGACGTGCGTCGCGAGGCCCCAAACAGAGTAAATGGTCTTAGGAACTATGTCCTTCGTAGGCTTTGTGATCTGGTTTGAAAGTTCCTACCCAGCGTCCCCAATTTCCATCTCTCGGTTGGTGAATGAAGTGCTGACGACGAGGTGGTGTGTTCTCGGCAACAACGGTGGCAGATATATTGTAATAATCCCCTTTCTTGTCTACCACTTTTTCAATTCCGCGAGGAATCATTTCGTCATCACCTAAACCAAGACCGTAGTCAGTTGTAAAAGGCAGGGGCTTTCCTTTCTGAATTGCTTCCATTATCTGGTCAATGGAGGGACCTTTGGTTACCGTATGGTCTTTCATATGACTCACTTTTACCCAAACATATTACTATTATAGACATTTGTCAACATATCGAAAAAGCCTAAATATTCTCGACTCATCCTTAGGATCTAACACTTCTTACGGCTTTCGCCTATCTCCACAGGAGATTCACTGGAATCAAACAATTGGTTTTCAAAACTGATGGAGAGCTATCCTTTGATTAAGACAAGTATTAGTTATTTTCTCCAAATGCAGTTTTTAAATCATCTCTCGCATCTTCCATCGTAGCTTTAAAAGTATTTACTGCATTTTCAACACTTGTCTTACGAGCCTCGGCCAAAGCTTTGATTTGAGATTTTATCTCATCTCCTCTAAAGGCACTAAATTCTTCTCGAGCAGATTTTATTCCCGCTTTGAAAGATTCTCTAGCGACACTTTCCTCCACGCCGTTTGCACAGTCAGATTTAGCTTTTGCTGTATTTGTATCTTTTGTTCTAAAAAATACATACCTAAAAAGCGGAGTAAAATACTCTTCATAAAGAGCCGCGTAGGATTGTCTTATTTCTTGGTTAACCATATAAAGGCTTTACGCCTTCTTCTATCATAACGTCTTTGGTTAAAAAATGTGACAATTTAGGTCGGTCTACAGGACGTATCCTGGAAGACAGAAAGAGTTGATCGCGGACTTTGTTAAAGGTCCAACAATACCATCAATGACTAAATCTTTGTCGAGCTCGACAGCACCATTCAATAGATTTTGGAGCCGTTCTACACCTATTTTTGTCAGTGGCCCAAAAATACCATCAACAGGACCCGAGGCTTGAATATACTGAAACATAAATAACTTATTAACAAAAGACTGTAATTTTGATATTTCTGTTACTGTACCATTATTATATACACTATAATTTCCATCAATATCTTTCTTTTTCATAAAATCATTAAAATGGGCATTATCACAAAATGTATACTGTCCATGTTCATCTTGAGTAAACATGTGTGGGTAATCGTGAATCAACTGGTATGCTTCTTCAAATTTATCCATATTGATAAGATTGATAAAGCGACCATAGACTGAAGTACCAATAACACCGCCAGTGCTCGATTCATCAATATCAATACTAAAAATAGCGTTCACAGTTATATCATTCGTCACATTAAGATCTGTTCGAGGATTTTCAATTAATGAATCAGACCAACTTACAAAATCATACCCGCTGTCAGGGACTGCGGTCACAGGTGTTCCATCTTCACCACTCCCTACCGTTTGCATGCTGTCGCCACTAATTGAACCGCCTGTGCCTGCAGTATAGGTAAGATTGAAGTTTACCTGACACGTAAAGAGAGCATTCGTACCTGTATCAATAATTGAAATAAAGTCATCTTCTTGATGAGCAACATATAAAAGATCTCCTATCAGAACTCCGAAATATGGATTACTCAGCATGGGAATATTTTCAGAAATAGTGTTTGTGTTGATATCAAGAACAGCAATATTAACATCTCCTACAACTCCGACATATATATCGGTACCAACAACAGTTAGTGAGTAAGGACTGAAACCCGTATTTATCGTATCAGTTACTGTATTTGTATTCGTATCAATCACTGAAACAATATTATCTGCATGATTAGCAACATATATATCGGTACCGATCAAAACTGAAGAAAGAGGGGCTGTCCCAACCGTAATAGTATCAACAACAGTGTTAGTATTTGTATCAAGAACAGTTACCGTATCAGATTCTGAATTACTTAAATACAAGTCTGTACCAACAAGGGTTGAAAAGTAAGTATTAACACCAGGAGATATGGTATCAGTTACTGTATTTGTATTCGTATCGAGTATTGCTATTGTACCATCTCCGCTATTATTAATATAGAGATTCTCACCTACAAGTGTTGAAAAATATGGCCCTGGACCAACAGCTACAGTATCAAGCAAAGTATTAGTATCGGTATCAATAATAGAAACAGTTCCGTCAGCATTATTATTTACATACAGATAGGTACCGACAAGAGTAGAATAGTGTTGTCCATTTCCAATTGAAATAGTGTCTATTTCTGCAAAGGTATCTTTATCAATGATAATAACCTCATTACTTGTTGTCGTAACATATAAACTATTATCAATGGCTGTTATAAAATATGGGTTACTCGAAATATTTATGATTCCACAACTTTCAGTATTATTCGTCACAGATTGGTTTGTAAAAGCAAGAGCATCATTACCTATCAAATCCTGTGTTGGATTTAAAAGAGGAACGACATAACTTACGAGCACAACCTCTCCATATACCGTCGGCGGATCGATAATAATTGTAACTATATCGTCAGCTATCTCTACTGACAAAATATCAACAGGGACACCCCCCACTGTAACAGAAAAATCACTTACTGAAGGAATCGATCCCTCATCCAAATCTTCATCGTACGTCAATATCAGAGTATCTGCATCAATTTCCGAAGTAAGAAGAATAGGTGGACAAGGATCAGGAATTATTGTATTTGTATCGAGATCGAGTACATTAATATTATTTGAGTCTGAATTAAGAATATACATGTAAGAGTCGACAACCGTTCCATATATTGGACGGTGATCGGTATCAATAGTATCTGTAACTGTGTTGGTATTAGAATCAATAACAGAGATGGTGTCACTTTCTAAATTAAACACATACAAGGTTGTGCCAACAGCCAAAGAAAAACTTGGAGTATCACCTACAATAATAGTGTCAGTCACGGAGTTTGTGTTGGTGTCGACAACAGAGACTATTCCGTCGTGTTCACTTAAAACATAAAGATCATTACCAATCACCGTTGGACTTGTAGGTCGATTACCAACAGTTATAGTGTCGACAACAGTGTTTGTTAGTATGTCTATCACCGAAAGAGTGTCCGGCGTAAAAAGGTTATCTATATCTTCGTTTAAGACATACAAGGATGATCCAACCTGTATTAAGTTTCCAGGTGAGTTCCCTACTGATATTGTGTCCGTGACTGTCTTTGATACAGTATCAATAACTGATACAGTATCAGCATTATAATTACTTACATATAAATCTGTACCGACAAGAGTTGATTTTTGAGGTTCATCTCCGACACTTATTGTGTGAGATACAGTATTTGTTGAAGTATTAATAACTGAAACAGTGTCAGAAATTGCATTACTCACGTATAAGTCTGTGCCGACAGGTGTTAGAAATATTGGAGTAGTACCTACCGTAATCTGACCCAATACCTGTGTTGCTGTATTAAAAACAAAAACCCTATTAGAACTAGAATCAGAGATGAAAATCTTTGTACCAATAAGCTCAGAATCGTATGTAATACTTGCACTACTACTTATTTCGTCTGTAACAGTATTCGTTAATGTGTCAACAATCGAAATACTACCCTGATTCACAACATATAAATCCGTACCAACGAGAAAAGATTTTTGAGGACTTTCTCCAAGATTGATGTCTACACAAACTTCAGCATCTGAAGACTGCGGTATAATAAAAAAGAGGCTAGATGTTGCCAAAAAAATAACCAAAAAAATCAAGTACAAACTTTTTTGTGAAAATATCTTTTTTAATATCATTACCAATACATTTTACAGTATTCTTTAATATTACTATAACCTTTTCTCTATTAAAGGTGTGGAAAGAAAAAGATATAAATAAAAAACATCCTTTTCGGATGTTTTTTATTTATGACCCTACAGGGAGTCGGCGTCAAGTTTCTAAGCTTGCCTTGCTCACTAAGAACTTCCTACCCGGACTCAGCGACAAGCACTCGCTTCGCTCGTCTTGTATACCGCTTCCGTCTTTCGACTCCTTTTTGCATTCGCAAAAAGTCCAAAATTACTCTGTAATTTTGTGACCCTACAGGGAGTCGAACCCTGCTTCTCACATTGAAAACGTGATGTCCTAACCGATAGACGATAGGGCCATATTTAGTTGTTTGCTCCCTGAGCTTAGGAAACGAGAAAAGTATATCATTTTTTTATTTTTTGGCAAGAAAAAGGGTCTCCGATGGGGAGACCCTTAAAAAAACACACTTGGTTCTTACACCTGTTGTTGTACCTCGTGATCCAACGAATGCGCTCTTATTATGAAGCCGTCTTCAAATAGAACTTGGGTTAGAACATCTCTCACATCTATAGAGACTTCTTTGTACCAAACCCTTGTTATCTGGTTGTCTAAGAAAATCAGAGAACATGGATCCTTATCAATGAAATCGAGCCTGAGTTCAGTTTCATTGAAAGATTGCGGGGACTTCGGAAAGCCTCCAGGAGGGAAAAAGATACAGGGTGCAATCTTCCCTATTTCATGCATATCTTGATTGGAAGGAAGAGCCTTTTGGCTTGATGCCCAGACCTTATAGTGAACACCAACATTCTTTTTTGGGTCTTTATTATCCCAAAAGGTTTTCAGAACACCAAAGTCTTTTTTCGTAAGACCCTTAAATAAGAAGATGGGGCTTCTCTGTTCCATATCAGGTTGATTTTGTTTGAACGTTTGTTATTTAAACTAACACTTTTTTAAATTAAGTCAATATTATTGAAGTTCTGTAGATTTTGTTGTATCTTATAGACACGCACGGTTAAGTCAGACGTTTGGTTGGAATCCCAACTTTACACAGGGAATAATTTTTCCTTAACCACGATATAAAGGGTAAAAAAAATATGCGCGGTTAGCTCAGTTGGTAGAGCGACTCATTGACGTTGAGTAGGTCACAGGTTCGAATCCTGTATCGCGCACAATGAAAAAAAACATAATAACCATTGCCGGGAAACCAGGCAGTGGAAAAAGTACTACATCAAAAAAACTCTGTGAAAAATTAAGATATGAACATTTTTCTTCTGGCGATTTTTTCCGGCAAGTTGGACTCGAGAGAGGTTTGGATTTAGCCACACTTAGCTCTCTGGCTGAAAAAGATAGAAGTATAGACGAGCTAACGGATGAAAAAGTAAGAGGCATGGGTGAAAAAGAAAAAATAATAATAGAGTCACGTTTGGCATTCTACTGGATACCAGACTCTTTTAAAGTGTATTTAGATCTGGATTTAAAAACCTGCGCACAGAGGATGTTTAAAGATTTAGAAATAAACCCTTCAAGAAAAGAAAGTGAGAACTGTAGCACATTAGAAGAAATGGAAATAAAGCTTGGAGCTCGTTTTGAAAGTGAGAAAAAAAGATACAAAGAAATGTATGGGGTCGATCCACAAGATTTTTCTCAATATGATTTGGTTATAAACACGAATGAAAATTCTGTAGAAAATATAAGTGCACAAATCGAAAGCTCTTATAAAGACTGGCTTGGTTTATAATATAGCCATGTCATCTTTAACACTAAAAATAATAGCTTGTGTCACGATGCTAATCGACCACGTTGGCTATCTCTTTTTCCCAGAACATATTATTTTTCGAATAATCGGTAGGATAGCATTTCCGATTTTTGCATTTTTGATAGCTGAGGGTTTTTTAAGAACAAAAGATAGTCAAGAATATTTAAAAAGAATTTTACTCTTTGCGGTTATTTCACAAGTGCCATTTTTGTTTTTTGAAAATTTAGCTGGTAATCAAAATTTTCTTTTTAATATTTTATTTACGTTAGGGCTCGGGATTCTTAATCTTCTTTTAATTACAAAAACGAAAAATCTATCGATTAAAGTTATTGGAACAATAGCGATCTTAACTCTCGCTTATTTTGGGAAATTCTCTTATGGGGTCTACGGAATTTTATCTATACTTGGAAGTTATCTATTTCTAAAAAACAGAAAAGCTGGGATGGTCAGTCTTTCGATACTTCCCTTTTTAGAAAATATTAGATTATTTTTATCAAATATATTTTTCCTACAATTTTTCGCAGTTTTAAGTCTTATTCCTATCTATTTTTATAACGGCAACCAAGGACAAAAAATTTCAAGATGGTTTTTCTACTGGTTCTACCCGATTCATATATTCATCCTCTCTTTGATTTTTGTAGTAATCAAATAATTGCAGAAGTACCTCTGACCTGCTAATCTGCATACTATATGAAGATTTTATCTATCGAAACGAGCTGTGACGAAACGGCTATTTCAATACTAGAAGCTAGTGGAGATTTACAATCCCCTGTTTTTCACGTTCTTGCAAACAATCTTATTTCTCAAATAGAAATGCATAAGGAATTTGGCGGAGTTTACCCAAGTGTTGCCAAAAGAGAACACGCAAAAAATCTACCGACTGTTTTAGAAAAGACTCTAAAAGATGCTGAGCTTTTTACACCAGAAAAAAATGAAATTATAGAAAGTGATATCGAGAAGATTTTAGAAAGGGAGCCGGAAATGACCGACAAACTTTTAGAGATTGTGAAAAATATGAAAAGACCAGATCTCGATTTTATCGCCGTAACAACAGGACCTGGACTTGAGCCAGCACTCTGGGTTGGTATCACCTTTGCCAAGGCCCTAGCTAACGCATGGGGTTTACCGATTGTTCCTGTAAATCACATGGAAGGTCACATACTTTCTGTACTTTTAAATGCAAAAGAAAATAAAAGTATAGACATTTCAAAAATACAATTCCCTCTTTTATCACTTTTAATCTCTGGCGGACACAGCGAACTTGTTCTCGTGAAAAACTGGATGGAGTATGAAAAAATCGGACAAACAGTAGATGACGCTGTCGGCGAGGCTTTTGATAAGGTTGCTAGAATTTTAGGACTTCCCTATCCTGGCGGACCAGAAATTTCTAAACTTGCAAAGGAGGGAAATGAAAATGAAAAAATAAAACTCCCTCGTCCGATGATAAAAACAGAAGATTACAACTTTTCTTTTTCTGGACTTAAAACTGCCGTGCTTTATCTCGTGCGAGACTTAGGAGAACTAACAGAGCAAGATAAAAAAGATATTGCTAAAGAATTCCAAACAGCCGTTGGAGATGTTTTTATACACAAAATTAAAAAAGCTATAAAGAAATATGGTGCGAGCCAGCTCATCGTTGGTGGTGGTGTTGCGGCAAATTCATATTTACGAGAAAGATTTACAAATGAACTTGGTATTAATATTTTTCTACCGGAACACGAATTAGCAACTGACAATTCTTTAATGATCGGTATTGCTGGATATTTTGGAGCTATTTCTGGGAAAGAAAAAAGCCCGGACGAAATCCGAGCTCATAGTAATTGGTCAATAGACAGTTAGAGGGTTTTATCCTTTAGGGATTGCTTTCTTATACTTTCAAGAATGTTGGGGTCGACCACAATTTCACTCGACATCACTTTCGGGTTTAGGAAATCAACCAATCGAAAGTGCGTTGGAAGACCTTCTACATTTGCAATTTCAGAACTGATGATTACAACCCCCTGTTCTTTTTGTAAATCAAAAAGCATCTTGATTCCACAGTGCACTCTCATCATAACATTCTCCTTTGGAAAACGTTTAACATAAGTGAGGAACGAACCCTTAAGGCATGCGGCTATCAAAGCGGCTGTGAAGTCGCTACCCTCTCTCTTCATCAAAGCGGTATGCAGAGGAAAACTCCCGCAAACACCTGCCACAAAACCTTGAACAACGAAGATGGATGAGCGACTTGATGTGTCAAAATAATCTTCAATAAGTTTCTTCGAAGAATTTTGATCGATCTCTGCATCGATGTATTCAACATTTTCAGTTGAAATTATACCCCTGGCATCCACAACGTATACTTCCTTCTTTAACGATGTAAATGCTTTTTTGAGATAGACAGAAACTATCTGCTGGGCAAAAGCTTCGCCCATCGAGATAATCTCTGCACGACTCATCGACACAGAGGTTTCGTCACGATCATCACAAAGAAGATCAAAAGAGTTTTTGAACCTTACTTCCATTTGTTGAAAGTATTGCTCAAGCTCACCTGAAAGTTCTAGGTCTTTTGCCAGATTCTTATGGAACTGAAGAAACTTGCCAAAAAATATCTGGCTCGACTTCTCATCTACAACACGAGTGAGCATGTTGGTCATCCCATAAAATGCAGAGACAACCACAATATTGCCCTTAAGGAGAGTAAGTACTTTAGATAGTCTTACCACGTCCTTTGCACAGCGGAGACAGCCTCCACCGAATTTTACGATATGAAAGAGCATGTGTTTTCTGTTTAGGTTTCTAATGAATGTACAATATTTAAACAATAAGTCAAACACATTCCGTAAAGCCTTATTCTATGATATATTTTCACTCATGAACGATAAATTTTTAAAGCCTTATAATCCAGGCGAAACAGAAGACAAAATATACAAAATCTGGGAAGATTCTGGATTTTTTAATCCTGATA
>CAZJZW010000022.1:0-9154 GCA_964550665.1 uncultured Candidatus Saccharibacteria bacterium | reverse complement strand
TCTCTCTTCCGGCACAATTATTAACAAAATCCCCAACTTCAGTTGGGGTTTTGTTTTATGTTAAAATATCATCATGCAACCAGAATTATACAGTGACTCAATATTTTTTATTGATGTAAATAAAATTAATCCAAATCCATATCAACCGAGGCGTGAGTTTGATGAGGCTAGGTTAAAAGATCTTGCTGACTCTATACGTCAGTACGGAGTCCTTCAACCTCTTGTAGTGACGCGCATTGAACATGAAAAACCAGACGGAGGTATTGTTGTAGAATATGAATTAATCGCTGGAGAACGACGCTTACGAGCTTCACGACTGGCTGGACTTCTTCAGGTGCCTGCGGTTATCAGAAAAGATCAAGATCCGATGATGAAGCTCGAACTTGCTATTATCGAGAACCTACAAAGAGAAGATTTAAATCCAGTGGATAGAGCTAGGTCTTTCTCGCGTTTAAGTTCTGAATTTGATTTATCTCACAAAGAAATTGGTAAAAAGGTAGGGAAGAGTCGTGAATATGTTTCAAACTCTTTGCGCCTGTTACAAATGCCTCAAGAGATTTTGGATGGACTTGGTCAGGGTAAAATAAGTGAGGGTCACACACGCCCACTCCTTATGCTTTCTGACAGACCAGATGAGCAAGCTGTTTTGTTCAAAGAGATTGTTTATAAAAAAATCACGGTAAGAGAGGCAGAAAGAATCGCTAGGGAGATCGCTACTGATAGAGTTCGAAGAAGAGATACCTTGCCTGATCCTGAAATTGAAGAAATTCAAAACAGTCTGCAAGAATCCCTTGGAACAAGAGTTTTAATAAATAGAAAAGACAAAGGTGGAAAAATAACAATCGACTTTTTCTCTGAAGAAGATTTACGAACTATTTTCCAAGCAATACAGTCCAAACAACCTTTGGGAAGAAACCACTTACTTCAGAATCATATGGATAAAAACGAAGTGAAAGAAAAACATACTTTGCCCGAAAATAAAGTTGTAGAAGCTTTAAATGAAATAAGGAGAGAAGAGGGTATAGAAACTAGTGATGAAAAAGTTGACGTAAGTTCACTTGGGCTCAGTGATGAAGAGATGTCGCTACTCGATGATAGGTCAAAAGATGAAATGACGAAATCAGAAGAAGACGCAGATCTGTACAATATTTCTAAGTTTTCTTTGTAAAGAATAAATAGCCCGGCACAAAGCGCCGGGCTATTTATTTCTTTATTTAAACTTACTTATTAATTTATTTATTAAACTGTTTTCATCAAGATATTTCTTGATGTGTCTTCTAGCCAAAGTAGTTTTTGCAGTATCAAGCCATTTACTTGTCGGGTTTGATTTTTCATTTGTCTCTACTTCTACAATATCTCCATTTTTTAACTTTGTGTATATACTTGTAAATTTACCGTTTATTTTTGCACCTGTTATATGGTTACCAATATCTGAGTGAACAGCGTAAGCTAAATCAATCGCGTTTGACTCATCAGGGAGATCAATAACATCACCTTGAGGTGTGAAGACGAAAATTCTCTTTGAAAAGAAATCAATTTTTAAGTTTTTCAAAAAGTTATCATGGTTTGATACATTTTTTTGAAGTTCTTTGAACTGTTCAATCCAACTTGTCTTAGTATCACTCCCACTTTTGTTTTCAAAAATATTTTCCTTATAAGCGAAAAAAGAAGCAACTCCGTATTCAGCTTGTTCATGCATTTCTGGAGTTCTTATCTGGATCTCAGCTATTCCGCCATTCCCTGTGAAAATAGTCGTGTGTATACTCTTATAACCGTTTGGTTTTGGCAAAGCGATAAAATCCTTAATACGGCCAGGAATCGGCGTCCAAGAGCCATGTATAATGCCTAGAACTCGGTAACAATCCTCTACGGTCGGTACAATAATTCGAAGAGCTACAAGATCATAAATCTTGTCGATATCCATGTCTTTGTTTTGAAGTTTTTTATATAGACTGTATAACCCTTTTACTCGGTAGCTTATCTCTATCGCCTTAACTCCATTTTTTACCAATTCTTTTTGGAGAGATTTATATACTTGGTCCAAATATTTTTCATCAGCCTTACTTTTTGTCTTTAATATTTTTTCTAAATCCTGGGCTTCTTTAGGATAAGCGAAAGGAAAGGCAAGATCCTCTAGTTGTCCTTTTAATTTCCACATACCGAGTCTGTTTGCAAGGGGCGCGTGGATTTCGATTGTTTCAAGTGCGATACGTTTCGCTTTTTCTGGTTTTAAATGTTTTAAAGTCGAAACGTTGTGTAGTCGGTCGGCAAGCTTGATGATAATTACTCTGACGTCTTCTGCCATCGCTACGAAAAACTTTCGAAGAGATTCGACGTGTCGCTCTCGTCCGCGATATTTAAGTGTTCCAAGTTTCGTAACTCCATTTACGAGAAATAAAACCTCTTTACCAAATTCTTCTTCGATCTCTGCTTCTGTTGTGGGTGTGTCTTCGATAGTATCGTGGAGAATTCCGGCAACAACAGTTTTAGGATCCATACCAAGTTTGGCTAAAGTTTTTGCCACTTCAAAAACGTGATTGAAATATGGTTCACCGCTGGCTCGTTTTTGTCCTTCATGTGATTTTTCTGCAAAATCGAAACCCTTTATGATCCATTTTTTATCACCCTCTGAAATCTTCATCTTTTTAGGAAAAGCATCCAAAATTTCTTGCACGTTTGCCATATGAGAGAATTATGCCAGAAAATTCATTTTTTGAGAAGAATTGATTAAATACATTTTTGTAGTTACACTATATAAAAAGGTGCACATGGGTAAAAAGAAAAACCAGTCATCATCGATTCTTTTTCTAGGCGCTTGAGTTGGCTAAAGAAAGAATCAATGAAAACGGTAGTGATTCCAAAAGGAATGGAAGAAGCCGGGTATATTGTAGATAAGGACCTACTTCAAGATGGTATATTGTCAATCAAATGGGTCGACCCCAAGAACAGAAAGTCGTCTGCGTAAGACGGCTTTTCTTTTTTGGTTTCTCTGGTAATATCAAGTTATTGATATGAATCCCGATAGTGACCGCGGTCGCTCATGGGAAAACCATTTAAAAATAAGACTTAAAGTAAATTATAGGATTAAATATAGCAGTGTCTCGGACGACCGCGACCTGTCACTATCGGGATGAATCTAGAAAATATCAGAAATTTCTCAATTATTGCTCATATTGACCACGGAAAATCGACTCTGGCAGATCGAATGCTTGAGGTGACGAATACTATCGAGGCACGTAAAATGCGAGCTCAGGTTTTGGATAAAATGGAGCTCGAACAAGAACGGGGTATTACTATCAAAATGCAACCAGTCCGTATGGATTTTAAGGTAGATGGAAAAGACTATGTTTTAAACCTTATCGATACTCCAGGACACATTGATTTCTCATATGAAGTTTCTCGTGCTCTGAAGGCTGTGGAAGGCTCTATACTTTTGGTTGACTCAACCCAAGGTGTTCAAGCTCAAACCTTCACTACGCTTGGTATGGCTCAAAAGGGAGGACTTAAGATTATTCCCGTGCTTTCTAAGATAGACTCACCCTTAGCTCGAGTCGATGAAGTGAAAACAGAAGTCGCAATGCTTCTTGGTGTTTCGGAAGAATCGATCATGTGCGTCTCCGGGAAAACCGGTGAAGGTGTGCCGGCACTTCTCGAGCGAGTAGTGAAAGAAATTCCCCCACCAAAAGAACTCTTAACGGGTGCTGATGGTTTCCGAGCTCTTGTTTTCGATTTTGAATATTCAAACCACAAAGGTGTTATTGTCTATGTGCGAGTTATCGATGGAGAGATTACAAAAAATACATCACTTAAATTCCACGGAGCAAATGAAAAATTTATTTCTCTTGAAGTCGGAACTTTTTCTCCTGACCCTGTGGCGAAAGAGAAAATTTCTGCAGGAGAAATCGGCTACATAGTAACTGGAATTAAAAAGCCGGGTATTGCGAGTGTTGGAGACACGATCACGTTTGAGAAAAAAATTCTGCCAGCTCTTCCTGGGTATATGAATCCGTCTCCTGTGGTCTGGGCATCACTTTATCCTGAAAGCCAAGATGATTTTGAGGAACTCAAAGCATCTTTAGGGAAACTCAAACTTTCTGACTCGTCTCTTACATACGAAGAAGAATCTTCAGGTGCTTTAGGCCGAGGTTTTCGATGTGGTTTTCTAGGGATGCTTCACCTCGAGATTGTTTCTGAGAGAATAAAAAGAGAGTTCAATCTTTCTTTGGTTGTTACAACTCCTTCTATCACGTACAAAGTGAAATATAAAAACGGAAAAGAGGAAATGGTATATTCTCCGCATAATTTCCCTAACGATGGTGAAACAACGCAGGTCCTAGAACCTTGGGTTTTAGTGAAAATTATTTCTCCAACAGAATATATCGGACCGATTATGCAACTTCTTTTTGAACACGAAGGGGAAGCAAAAGAAATCGAAAACTTTGGAGACCGATCATCTCTTCATGTCGAGATGCCTCTTCGAGAGCTGATGAGAAACTTTTTCGATAACCTTAAAAGCACATCTTCTGGGTATGCGTCTATTTCATATGAAATCGCCGAAGATAGACCAGCGGATGTAACTCGACTCGATATTTTGGTTGCCGACGAACCAGTGTTGGCTTTCTCAAGAGTGATTTCCCGACGACGAGCAGAAGAAGAAGCAGAAAAAGCAGTAGAAAAACTCCACAAGATTTTACCAAGACAAATGTTTGAAATGAAAATCCAAGGAAAAGCTCTCGGGAGAATCCTTTCATCTGCGACTATAAAAGCCTTTCGAAAAGACGTTACTCAGCATATGTACGGGGGAGATATTACTCGAAAGATGAAACTTCGTGAAAAACAAAAGAAAGGTAAAAAGAAAATGGCTGGGATGGGCAAAGTAAATATTCCTCAAGATGTTTTCTTGAAAATGATGAAGTCAGGAGACAATAGTTAGATCCTACTGAAACAAAGCTGGGGCGTAAAGCAGAATAAAGCTCAAAATTAAAATACCTGCCAATATTGACCAAATAATTTTAATTTTCTTTCGATGCTTTGGATTGAAAATCATATTTCTAGATTATATACTATAATGTAAATTATGAGTAGACGTATTCGAAAAGAGAGATTTTTAAGTAAGATAATTAGAAGCCCTTTGACTTACGTGGTTTTAATCGGTCTGGTTATTCTCTTTTCCTATAGCGCAATAGCTACATATAAAAAAAGTAAAATCGCAAAACAAAAGACAAGACAAGTTGAAAGTGAACTTCAAAAGCTAAATGACCAAGAAGCAAACTTGGCAGATTCTTTAAACGACATGAATACACCCTTTGGAGTAGAGAAATCCCTTCGTGAGAAGTTCGGGATTATCAAAGCTGGGGAAAAGTCGGTTATCGTCGTAGAGCAAGAATTGGGGGAAAACGAAGAAAAAGAAAAGGAAAACAAGGGATTTTTCGGGTTCATAAAAGATATTTTTTAAACCCAACGTTTTGTGTTAATATATAAAAATATTAGTAAGATTAGTGTGACGCCAGAGGTAAGATCTCGTCGTCTTTGATTTCATGAAAAAAGTAGAAATTTACTCGACGCCAACATGTCATTTTTGTCACATGGCAAAAGATTTCTTTACAGAAAATAAAGTAGCTTTTGATGACTATGATGTATCAAAAGACGAAACAAGACGTTCTGAGGTTATCGAACGATCTGGTCAAATGGGAGTTCCAGTAATTTTCATCGACGGTGAAATGGTTATAGGATACAACGAACCAAAAATCAAAGAACTTCTAGGACTTTAATTAATCTTAAACAAAAAAGCGCCGAGTGGCGCTTTTTTGTTTTTTCCACTAAAATGCTTTTACGCCCTCATAGTTCAATGGATAGAACAGTTCCGTCCTAAGGAATAGATCCCCGTTCGATTCGGAGTGAGGGCACAAAGAAGTTTTATGCTAAAATATTTCCATGGATCAAGAAACAGAAAAGATGATTCGAGAAACTCTCAGACTTTCTCGAGAAAATAATGAATTATTGTTGAAATTACGTGGCGCTCAAAAACGAGCAGCTTTTTGGAGATTTATAAAATTCCTATTCTCGCTCTCACTTATTATTTTGGCCTACTACTATGTGTCACCTTACATAAGTCAGTTACAAGATTCATATACCTCTATCCGTGCTTCAATTACTGAGTTACAAGATGCTCGTGACAGATTACCTTTCTAGGGTTGATTATTTACCTATTTTCGTTTAAAATCTTGTTATTGTCGTTTTCATAACGACTTTTTATTCAGGCTCAGATAGGCCCGACGCCTGTTTGGGTCGGGCTCCCGACTTTACGTCGGGACTCAGTTCCTTTGTAAAATTATTATGTCTTGGGTTTATATATTAAAAACACAAAAAGACAAATATTATATAGGTAGTACTGATAATTTAGATCAGAGAATTAGACACCATTCGGGAGGGCATACACCTTCCACAAAAAGATTAGGTTTTGTAGAGTGTGTTTTTTCTCAAAAATATGATACTTTGAGAGATGCAAGATACATTGAGAAAAAGTTAAAGAAGTTGAAAAGAAGAGATTACATTGAGAAAATAATCAAAGACGGATATATTAAAATATCCTTACCAACGCTCAGATAGCTCAGTTGGTAGAGCATTCCCCTGAAGAGGGAAGGGTCACCAGTTCGAACCTGGTTCTGAGCACAATAAAAAATAGCCTCCTACCAAGGAGGTTATTTTTTATATAGCGCAAGTAGAGAAAGCAAACTGCTTTGCTTTCGTCCGGGTTCGAAAACCGCAGTCATGTCACATCGTGACAGGTGAGGTGGGGTCGAGAACACTTGGGCTTTTTCGAAAACTTGAGAAAAAGACTTAGTGATTCGTGACCGAACCTGGTTCTGAGCACAAAAAGAAAAACACCGTGGAGGTGTTTTTCTTTTTGTTCGAATCACACTATTGACTTTTTATTTATATTATGCTATTGTATAAATAAACCAAAACCGCATATTCAAAATGATGAACATTCAGGTGAACGGACGTCAAGTCCCATTCTTGAACGCATTGCTACATCTGTGTATTAACATCAGAACCAACTTCGATGTTCGTGAATACAACGAGTATTCGTTGGAAATCGACACTAAACAGCAGCGAGGTTCAAAAATTGACAGCTATGGTTGTTACAATACAAAGCACATACTTCGTCTTCTGCAGCTTGTGCAAGCGGTACGTGGCTTTGGTATGGACCATGTTCATACTCCCGGCATTTTCATGGGAAGTGAGGGACATGAACGATGGGGTCGACTTCAGAAATTTCAAGGTGAGTACAAGGTCAAAATGGCCCTGGCTTATCTGGGAGGAATGGAAATGTTATTCGAGAGCGATCTTCTTTCTGTGACGGAAGAAAAGCTCGAGATACTTTGTGAAGCCTATGTACTGCACGAAGAAGATCGACGTACATCGATGAAAGACTGGCTCGAAGCGCTTACTCGAAAGGCTGGCCTCTGATTCATTGGTCTGAGAATGAAAAGCCCTCCACATCGGAGGGCTTTTTCTTATATAGATTTAATCTTAAGTTTTGTTTGTCTGTTCTTGTCGATCTTTGGAAGTTTGAGGATTAGGAGACCGTGCTTTTCTGTTGCTTCTGCTTCATCTGGATTAACTTCTTCTGGAAGAACAATAGTTCTTGAAAATGCTCCCCAATAAAGCTCTTGTGTGAAGTAGTCGTCATCTCGTACTGTCTTGCTTTCTTTTCTGCTTCCACCAATAGTTACTGTATCTCTTGTTATATCTACGTTTAAGTCTTCTGGACGAACACCTGCAACCATCGCTTGAACAACTATTTCACTAGGAGTCTGATAGACATCGACAGAGAGCTCGCCGATCTGTTCTTCTTCCTCCGCCCATTCTTTTTCATTGTTTACAGCGATTTTTTTCGATTCTTTTTTAATAGGCTGTTCGAAGTCGTCTTCTGATTCGAAATCATCTTCATCATCTAAAATATCTTCATCGTAATCACGAAGTGAAAGCCCGCCTGTTAATTTTTCAAAAAAAGATCTCTTTTTAAACATAGTTTGTTAGATAAATTTATAAATTTCTCTACGACATTCTTCTAAGTTGTTCGAACATCAGCAAAACGATTATCGTTACTACCCAAAGAATACTAAAGACATTCAGTAAACTTCCATCGTTGTTTATTATAAGAAAATTAAAAGTACTATGCAAGGCGATGGCTCCGCCGAGACCTAATAAAAGATATATTTTCTTTGAAAACCAGCCTCGATAGAAAGAAAGTCCAAGCATAATACCGATTGTGGCTGAAGAAACAGCGTGTAAAAGCATTGCTCCCAAGAATCGGAGGTTTCCGGTGATAAGTACGACAGTCGATTCGCCAAGATCTATCGGATCGATTAAGAAAAGGGCATTTTCAAGTGCAGCAAAACCAAGTGCACCAATAATCATATACATCGCAAAGTCTATCGGCTCGTCGGCAGACTTACTACTGAGAGCTATTGCCCAAATTGCGCCAAACTTTACGATCTCTTCGATAGATGCCCATATAATAGTTAAAATATTTTCATTGATTCCAAGTCCGACGAAAAGTTTTTGTATCGGAAGTACCACAAGTACAGAAATCATTCCAATAAGGAATGTTAATAGAAGTAAGAGTTTTGGTTCTGGTTTTTTACTATCTTCGCGTAACCAAAACCACAGCCACAAAAGTGCTGGTAAAATTCCTCCTACAAGTGCAAAAAAGATAGTCTTAAAACCTATTCCGGCCATGCTTCAATTATAAGCAATTTTTCTGGTTTTCCCTCGTGGATAAGTCCCCAGATTTCTTCGGTAATAAAAGGCATGAAAGGGTGAAGAGCTTTCAGCTGTTCTTTTAATAGATATATTAGTGTGTATTTTGCAGAATCGTTTAAATCTTTTTTACATTCTTCAAGTATTATGTCAGCGTATGTGTGCCAGAAGAAGTGGTACAGCTTTTCTCCAACCAAGTAGAGTTTATATTCCTCCATTTCTTTTGTTATTTCAGTCACAAGAGATTTCCATTGGCTAATGTATTCTTGATGGGCAAGGGAAAGTTCTGTCTTTGAATTCATATCAAAACCTTTTGTATTTTCGAGTACAAAACGAGTAGCGTTCCAGATTTTGTTCGAGAATTTTGAGTAGGCTTTAATTTTAT
>CAZJZW010000021.1:0-11208 GCA_964550665.1 uncultured Candidatus Saccharibacteria bacterium | reverse complement strand
TCTCCGCCAAAACCTTTGGCTAGAATTACTTTTATATAAAAAATAAAAAGACCGTCGAGTTCTAGACTCAACGGTCTCTTCTTCATTGACTGTCTTTTTAGGGACAAGTTATGAAGGTGTATTGTCGCTCAGAACTGAGGAATGCAGCAGCTTCGGCCATCTGATCAAACGTGACTTTGTGAAGATCATCCCATATTTCTTGCATGGGAATAATTCGATGAACTCCCACAAGATCACTTACGGAGTTGCTTGCAAGACCAGATCCTGAAAGATCGATCATGAGGCACTTTTGTTTGCATGCGTTGAGTTTTCGATCAAACAGATCATGCCGGGATGAAGCCATTGAAATACACTCCTGAACTAGTTGGTCAATGTATGTTGTGGCATCGGGGTTGATCTGTCCACTAACCTCATATTGGTATACATCATGAAAGTTGGAGTAGCTGGTGCCGATGTCGTAAGCAAGACCTCGCTTTTCACGAACCTCACTGAACAAAACCTTGTTGAGCACTTGATCGAACACTCTGCGTGCCTGCCAAGGAAAACTAGCAGGAAAGGCCCATGTTGCTTTGTAATGTGTCTGATCAATCTTGAAATTAAAGTAGTCAGAAAACCTAACAGTCCTTGAATGATTGTCAGGGGTTGGAATTTGATCAAACGGTTTAGGGATTGGATTCCTTGTACCGTCCTTTGGCATTCCAAATGGACTCTTTTCGAGCTCAACGATCACTTCTTCGGTTGGAAGACCGCCAATGATTACCAAGCTGGTGTTTGCAGGAACGTAATGCTTGTCATAGAAACTTCGCAGGTCTGCTTCTGTTGCTGAAAGAAAACCCTCTGGTCGACCAAGTGGTCCATTCCATGTTTCAAGTCGATGTCCTTTGAACAGAGCCTTGCGAATGTCCATATCCCACTCCAATTTTTCAAGGAATGGGTAGTGCTCACTAAATTCACGAACGATCACTTTACGTTCGCGCTCAACATCTTTTTTGATCTGTGCTCCAAAGAGCATCGATCCAAAAATAGCGAGCGCTTCACGAAAGATAGTAAGGTTGGCAGGAACTGCAAACTTATATCGAGTCGATAAGTAGCTTGTGCTACCAAAGTTAGTTCGACCACCACATGTTTCAAAGAATTCCTTTACCTGATCGAACTCTCGATCCGGAATGTTTTGACTAACAACATGCTCTACAAAGTGAGCGAGACCGGGTATTGCTACTGGATCTTCTCGTCCGCCACTATGGATAAGGATTTCCACCCCGATCCAGGGACGATCCCAAAATACAGAGTGAACCTCGAGTCCATTCGACAGAATCTGTTTGGAGAATTCAGAATATGGATCGTACATTTGTATTCTTTTTGTTTTTAAGTACAAGCGTGTGTTGCCTAGGGGGGCAAACTCTTGATGTATAATAACACACTTATTCAATTTTAGCAATGTTTATTTGAGTATTGGTTTAATATTTTAGTACTAGGATAAGGAATCATATTTGATAAAATATTAACTATGAATATCACCATTTGTGCAAGTGTAGACTTTACTCCACACATTATTGAGGCAAAAAAGGTCTTGGAGGGTATGGGTTACACCGTGAACATTCCATATTTCACCGACAAGATTCTAAAAGGAGAAATAGCTTTCGAAGACTATCTTGCTGTAAAAGATGGTGGAGATTTTAATCTTCGCCAGAACCAATCCGTAGACATGATTCAAAGGTATTGGGAATTTATAAAAAATTCTGATGCTATTTTAGTTTTAAATCTAGAAAAGAAGGGAATACAAAACTATATTGGTGGAAGCACGCTTATGGAAATGGGTTTTGCGTACGGATTTAAGAAGAAAATCTATCTCTATAATCCTATTCCAGAGAGAAGTGAAAGAATGCACTACGTTGATGAAATTCTTGATATGGATCCAATAATTTTGGACGGCAACCTCGAGGCTCTTAAATTTGCTTAGATTTGTTATATCAGTATTATGGAGAGTACTGGAGGATTGGGTGAGTGGCTGAAACCAGCGGTTTACTAAACCGCCGAGGAGTAAAATCCTCCGAGAGTTCGAATCTCTCATCCTCCGCCAAGTCGTGATAGCACGACATGCATACAAAAAGCACTGATTTCAGTGCTTTTTGTATTTGATAAATGTATGATGAATTTATGGCACACAGACCATACAGCGACAAAATATGGTTTTCTCCTCGTTATGTTATTCAGGAATGGGCGAATATAGAAAGATCTGGCGACAAGAAGAAAATCAAGAGAGCAAGGGAGGCATGGGTTTGCGCCGTTGCCATGACATGCCATTCAAAAATTGAACCTGTAGAATGGTGGATTCAAATTCCCCAAAATGATCCGCCAGATGTTTTAGCTATGAAACTAGTTCCTCATGTAAAAGGATTGGGCAATACTATGGAGCAACTACAAGTGGAAGTTTTTGAAATCAGCGAGCATGATACTGAAGATATTGAAAAATCTATCGAGAGAAAACTCGGTGAAAAGGATTATTCAGGAATGACACTTATCGCCTTTGTTAGAAGGAAACAGGTTTTTGCACACGAGAAAGTCGCTACTTACATTCAGAATCTAAAGCCAAAAGCTCTCGCTATTTTTCTTGTTGCAAACGAGGCTACACAAGGAACCAACTTCAGTTTTATAGGTATCTTTCCTCAAGTGTTTAAGTATCAGTGTGACTGGGGCGCAATGTGTAAAGTAACAAATCAGAATGATTTTACGACAGCAACAAGAGGTACCAAGGTACCAGAAAAAACAACTGACTGCACAGCAGATACAATGACCTTGGTTCCGTAGATTATTTCAGACTAATTTTTTTATTCGCCAAGCAAATCCTGCTCTTCAGGCACCCTAGCAGTTCTCGTTTTTCAATATCACTTCCTTCTTTCAGGATGAACTTCGCATAGCCTCGAACATCGATACTGTCAGCGCTGACTTTCTCCTTGTTTCCTAGCAGGAATTTCTGTAGTTTGGAAAATCGTTCAACGTCAGCCTTTATCTTTTCTTTAACTTCTATTTCATTTAAATTTATCTTTTCAATTAGTTCGTTGAACTGTTTAATTACTTCTTTCTCTTCGGTATACCCACATTTACAATCCACCCCGCGCGCTTTAGTACATCCATAATAGACGTATCTTGCAACACCACCGTTCTTGAGTTTTTTGAATTTCTCGTCTGCCGATATACCAGATCCGCATAATCCACAGAACATCATTTTAGTGAAGGCAAATTCTTTATTTTCTATTCGCAACACATTACTTTTTACCTGACTTTGAACGAGATCAAATAATTCTTTAGTAACTATCGCTTCATGTTTTCCTGTATACCAGTTTCCTGACTTTCTTGGATATTCAAAAACACCATAGTAGAAAGTATTGTCTAAAATCTTATAGATATTTCCCAAACTCAAATGCTTCTTTCCTGCGGCGGTTCTCATATTGAGGTCAAATTTGAGCCAGTTGTATATCTTTCGTCCGCTCCAGTGCTCATACGCAACTTTCTCAAACATTTTCTTAATGATTGGGGCACGCTCTGGATCAAGAAGTGTTTCGCACTTCCGATCCGTTCGCTTTTCTTTCATGTAGCCAGTTGGAGCAGGTCCAGGCCATAATCCCATTTCTACTCGTGTTCGTAGCCCACGTTTAACATTGATACTCTTGTTATCATTTTCAAGTTTCGCCTGACTACAGAGAATCATTAAAAGGAACTTTTCGTTTGGTGAGTTTTTGAAGTGTTGTCCGTATGTTCGTATCTCTAGTAGTAACTGTTGATCCATTAAATCAACGATACTTCCTAAGTCACCAGCGTTACGAGAAAGACGATCAGGTGCCCAGGTAAGAATTCCATTGAATCTTCCTCTTCGCACATCTTCCAAAATTTCCTTATAGACAGGTCGTTGTCCTGATTCTTTTGCACTGTGAGATTCTCGCCTGATCTCAACAACCTCCAAGCCGTCACGTTCGGCAAGTTCAAGCATTTCCTTTACCTGCGAATCAATGGAGAGCACTTGTCGTTCTTCTGATTCGGTAGATTTACGAGCATATAGTACATATTTGATTTTTTGTACTGGCGCTATAACCTCCTTACCAATCCTGGCTGTGGTATATGTTTCCATATATTAATTAATGACAGAGAACACTAGTTTTGCTAAGACTATGCAGAACTAAAAATACGTCGCATACTCGCGTTTAGTTCCTTTATTTTAGGGTCATTTTGTGATAAATTGTATTTGTACCCAGCTAAACGAAGTCCAGAAGTGCTCTCAGCACTGTTTTTATCTAATCGCAGGTAGAAACGGGTAGCTGAGACAACTACGATTAGATAATCCTTCGGGAGGACTAGTTTAGTTGGGTACAACTCGGCTACCCATTTTTAATAGGTCTCCGAGCATAAGCTGTACCCTTATGCTAAACAATACTAACGAAAAAGAGCTACTAGCTCGCATACAAGATCTTGAAAAACAGATTAAGAATCTTAAAGATCGAAAGAAATTTGGACTCGTCTGGGAAAATAAACCAGAAGATGTTGTTTTAGTGTGCGAGACACAAGTTCCTATACTTAAAGAAGTTAAAAGTAGAAAGTTGGTTTCTGATAATAAATTGCCTACGAATGTCTTGATTGAAGGCGATAATTACCACTCACTTTCTGTTTTGAACTACACGCATAAAGGAATGGTTGATGTGATTTACATTGACCCTCCTTACAATACTGGCGCAACAGATTGGAGGTATAACAATGACTATGTAGACAGTACCGATCAATGGCGACACAGTAAGTGGATTTCCCTCATGCGAAATCGCCTGGTTTTGGCAAAGAATCTTTTATCAGAGCGAGGTGTTATTTATTGTGCAATTGATCATTACGAATTATTTGCTTTAGGTCTTCTGTGTGATGAAATATTTGGAGAATCAAATAGACTTGGTGTAGTTACCGTGATTCACAAACCAGAAGGAAGACAATTTGCTAATTTCTTCAGTCCTTCAAATGAATTTATGTTGGTTTATGCAAAAAACAAAGCATATGCCGCATTGAACCAAGTCATATTAGACGACGAACAAAAGGATCGTTTTTCTCAGAGCGATGATCAAGGTTTATATTATCTAAAGAATTTTATAAGACTGACTGACGGTAAATATAGTTTAAGAGAAAATTCTCCCGAAGGTTTCTACCCAATATATGTAAGCAAAGACTTAACTGTTTTTGATGTAGATAAAAAACCAGGATATCTTGAGGTCTTCCCTATAACAGATAGAGGGGTTGAAAGAACATGGAAAACTTTTGGCGATACCTTTATGAAAAAAGTTGCGAACGGAAATATTGTCGCCAAAGAAGAAAACGGAAAGATAAATATTTATGAAAAACTCAGGGAAGATCAAGTTATTAAAACTCATTGGAACCGAAAAGAATACCATGCTTATCACTATGGAACGAAAATCATAGAAGAAATACTAGGGGTAAAGAAATTTGATTTTCCTAAATCACTTAATCTTCTTATTGATATATTAAAATTGAGCACAAGAAAAAACTCTGTAGTGGTAGATTTTTTTGCAGGATCAGGAACTACAGGACATGCTGTTCTAGAGCTTAACAAACAAGACGGTGGAAATCGAAAATTCATTCTCTGCACTAACAACGAAAATAATATTGCCGAAGACGTAACCTATGAACGGCTCAAGCGTGTCATAAAAGGATATAAAAATAAGAAAGGTGAAAAAGTCGAAAGTCTCGGCGGTAATTTGTCGTATTACAAAACTGATCTTGTAGATATTGAAAAGCTTCAGAGAATCTCTGACGAATCAAAAATTAAGATCACATACCAAGCGGGTGAAATGATTGCTATCCGCGAAAATACTTTAAACGAATCAGAGAAGAACGACTGGTGGCAGATCTTTGAAAACGAAGACAAGAAAACAGCTATCTATTTCAAGGAAGATAAAGTGAAACTTCCTGAATTAGTAAAGATTCTTGAAAAAGAAAACAAGTCAACCGTTCTGTACATTTTCGGTTGGGGTAAGAATGAGTATAAGAACGAGTATTCGTCAAAGAATATCAAAGTCGAGGATATTCCAGAACCCATTATCGAGGTTTATAAGGAAATTAACAGAATTTAATATATGTTTGCACTTAAACCATTTCAAGAAAATACGATCGCAAAACTTAAGGATCAATTCCTTAATCTTTGGAAGTCGCCACATGATAATATTCCGCTTGTTTTTAAATCGCCTACAGGATCAGGGAAGACAATTATGATGGCGCAGTTCCTTCGTGATCTTGTTGGCGATCCTCGATTCTATGGAAACGATGTTGGATTCATATGGCTCACATTCAACGAGGAGTCTTATATACAAAGCAAAAATAAACTCTTTTCATATTACGGAGGTGCTTCTGAACTAGACCTTTTAGACCTCAATGACCTTTCTCGCGGAAAGCTCAATAAAAATTCCATATTCTTCATTAACTGGCAAAAGATTAAAGGTAAATCCAAGGAAAGCCGAAAGCTTCGTAAGGATAACGAATGGGGTCTAACTTTTGACAGCTTTATTGAGAAGACCAAAGAAGACGGTCGTAAGCTTATTGTCATTATTGATGAGGAGCATATCGGATCAGATACAGAACTGGCGCAAGAGATTATCGACGGACTTATTCAACCCAAAATTACTATTCGTGTTTCTGCCACACCTAAGTATCTCCCTAATGCAGAGGATATAGCTGAACAAAAAGGCGGATTTGTGCAAGCAAAACGAGAGGAAGTTATTGAAGCAGGACTTATCAAGGAGAAGATCATTTTCCAAACCGAAGAAGATCTTAATCGAAAGGATTTTAAAGGGATAGATCAGGACGAGATTCTGCTTGAACTCGCGTATCAAAAGCGACAGGATTTGATTAAGCACTATAAAACTCTTGGTGTTGAAGTAAACCCACTTATCATGATTCAGCTTCCGAATGATGATCAGGCGAACAAAGATACCACCACAACTAATAAGCAAACCATTGTTCTTAATTACCTTAAAGGAAAAGGGGTATTAGAAGACGAAATCGCTATGTGGCTTTCACAAGAAAAAGTGAATCTTGAATATATCGAGGACAACAAATCACCAATTTCATTCTTGCTTTTCAAACAAGCCGCCGCTACTGGCTGGGACTGTCCGCGAGCAAGTGTCTTAGTGATGTTCCGCGAAATCAAGAATCCAACATTTGCAATTCAAACTGTCGGACGTATTTTGCGTATGCCGTTTGGCTCACACTTTCCAATACCAGAATTGAATCTTGGGTATCTTTACACCAACTACAAGCGAAATGAAGTTTTAATGGAATACGGAAAGAGTAAAACGGATAACCGCCCTGCTATTTATGGAAGTTATCGAAAACAAGAAATTGAACCAGTAATGATTGAATCGGTATTCATGAGTCGTACCGATTATAACGACCTCGGAGATACATTTCAGGAAACATTTAGCGATGTCGCAAATACCTATTTTAATATTCTAGGAAAAGATACACCTGCACAGGTAATGAAAAAACTGGAAACAAAAAATCTAGAAATAAGCCCAAGTGTAACTAACGGTCTTATTGTCGGGGTTGAAATTGATGACTATGACAATTTCACCAAAGAACTCATCGCTGAAGGTGGGAGTCATGACCAAGAAATGTCACAGCATGATCTTGAGCGACTATATAACTTGCTGTGTTTTAAGCACATTTCAGGACAAGTAGACGAAAACAAGAAGTTTGCACCAGAGCGTTCTTGGGGAAAGTTGAAGACTGCACTCAATGTGTGGCTATTGAAAGTGACTGAACAAAACCGCCAAGTGATATATAAAATCGTAGTAAATGATTTGTTAAATCAGACAAGTGTACTTGCTCCCATCATAGGTGTTGCTCTTGAGAAATACCGACCAATCCGTGAGAAAGAAGTGAACAAGAAATCAGAGCGATCAAAACGTATTGAAACTATTGAGATTCCACGAGAAGCACTATTTTTCACCGATCAGTATGAAGAATTGAATGTGAAGAAATCGGCACTTAAGCCTTTCTATATTGAGAAAGACTATAAAGGTGAAGACAATGAAAAGGAGTTTATTAAATTCCTTGAATCCAATAAAGATGTGATTTGGTGGTACAAGAACGGAGATGTTGGAAGTGAATTCTTCTCAATCTCATATTACAATCCAGACGAAAACAAAGAAAAGCTTTTCTATCCTGATTGGATATTTAAGACTAAGAATAAGGTTTGGATTGTAGATACTAAAAAAGGATCTACTGCTGAAATATCAGACACTAAATATAAGGCGGAAGCGTTACAAGAATGGCTTAAAAATAAAATAGGTTTTAATGGAGGGATAGTCGTTCAAGATGGTCCTAATGGTTGGAAAGTAAATATTAATAAAAGTTACTCATATTCTCTATCCTTTGATAAGTGGGACAACTTAAAAGACGTAATATGAACGAACATGAAGATAAATTAAAATCATTAGAAATACTTGTAAACGCGACAAGAAGTAAGGTTGATTATCAATTGAACGCTGACAACGGTTTAGATGCAAAAGCAGGTGTTACGATCGCACTTGAAGTTGCTGTTGTTATATTTTATATACAAAGTATTTATCATCTCTGCGGTCTTTCATTTATCCCTATCATTATTTTTGGATATTCTGTCTATCTTCTTTGGAAAGTACTAAATGTTAAAACTTACAATACTGGGGTTGTTGATTTTTATAATAATCCAAAGGATTATCGTTCAATGAAATCTGAAATTCTTTTAGAACAATTACTCTCAGATTATCAAAATGCTTTCGATAAAAATTCAAAACACCTTGAGGGTAAAAACAAGAATTACAAGAAAGCACTTAATTTGTTCCTTATCGGTTTTATATTATTAATATTTTTTATTTAGATATATGGCGAATAAAAATTCATCAACAAAAAGTGGTCAACCTCAACCAGTCTCTACTCCGAAACCTTCAGCACCTAGACCCACACCAAGTCAAGGACAAACGGTTTCTAAAGGTGGTAAAAACAAATAATACTGACTATGAAACCTAGTCGAATTTCTTAGTCAAAATTACTCACGTTAAAGAAATACTCATTCTTTAACTTTTCAGAAAATATAAAAGTATCTGCATGGGAAAGAACTCCCAGATAAGACATCAGTGTTGCATGTACTTTATCTTTGGATGTCTCTTCTCTCTTGTAGAGTAGTATCTTCTCATTTATTTTTCTCAAAGCACGTTTCTGTGTACGCTTACGCACTAAAGTAAAGTGTGGAAATAGTACATACCCAAGATAATCAATACCACGACCAAATTTAGTGATCGTGACTTTCTTTGGGTGCATCTGTATCTTCAGTTTTTCTTTTAGAAATGATCGTATTTGCGGTAATAATTGTACAAGATATTCTTTACTCTCGCTTACTATTACAAAGTCATCAGTATACCGTGCATAATATTTCACCTTAAGATCATGCTTTATAAACTGATCAAATACATCCATATACACATTCGCAAAAAGTTGAGAGGTTAAGTTACCAATCGGTACGCCGCATCTATCAAAAAGTGTGGATCTGTCACTAGTAAAACTTTCGACTACTTCTACTAAAAGATTCATAAGTTCTTGATCTTTAATTCGTGAACTAAGTACTGAAAGTAATATCTCGTGATTGATTGAATCAAAAAACTTCTCTATATCGCACTTCAAAATATACACATTCCTTGTGTTATTTTTACCTGCTTTATAGAGCATGGACCGTAGCGTACCCACTCCTTTATGAGTGCCTTTGCCGATACGACACGAAAAGGAATTATGAATGAATGTCTTTTCGTACAGTGGGTACAAAATACTCATTATCGCGTGATGAAGTACTCGATCTCTGACTTGTGCTTTGTGTATATGGCGACGTTTCGGATCTGAAATATAAAACCCGGTATACCCACTATGGCGATAAGTATGAGATTTCAATTCTCGATGAAGTGCGAATATTTCTCGTTCAAGACTCTTCTCGAAGACAAGTACATCTTCTTTCTTTTTCTTGTCACGGCGAAATTCCTCCCATGCAAAGAAAAGATTTTCTGGAGTAATAAGTTTATTAAATAAATTTGTAAAGATTCTCATATGAATGATAATGATGTACCAATACTTCGTAAGATTCATGAGTTGTATAAAACCTTTCATGAATACAGAAATCTCGTACCTAAACAAGATAGATTCTCTGTGTACGAACGGACAGAAAATATCATCATTGATATCCTTGAATTAGTGCTTGAAGCAAGTTATGTTTCAAAAGACAGAAAAACACTACTTCTAGAAAAGACGAGTGTAAAACTCAACATCGTGAGATTTTTCATTCGCCTTATGAAAGAAAGTAAAAGTCTCGATCTAAAGAAGTACACACTTCTCCAAGGAATCATTGATGAAATCGGTCGCATGCTTGGTGGTTGGATAAAGTCACAAAAATAACCACGGCTGTAACAAAGCAAAAGGTATCCGTAATGGATACCTTTTGTGCTTAATTGATACTTCGGAACGAAAGCGGACACAGAGCCATAGTTATCGTTGGCATTCGACACATCGTTGGTGTTGAACTTGAGCTTGTCGTCATTGAAGTTGAAGATCGGAGACTTCGAGAAGTCGCCATCCGCATTCGGAGCTTTTACTATTTTCCCTCCATATCACAAACCACGAAGTATGATATTGCACATAAATCACGATTCTGTATTTAATCCAACAGCACAATTACTTGTCTGTCTTAGAAAATAGTAAGCAGTATCTCTAGAGCAACAATACTGTCATAAAAACCTTAATCTTTATGATCCTGATTGCGATTTCTCATAGGAGAAAGAGTTCGGTGATGATCATCCGTAAACGACCATACACTAACCTAGACTCAAATATATTATATCAAAAAATATAAAAAATTGCCTACGGCAATAAAAAAGAGGGTTTGCTTTCGCAAACCCTCTCAAGGATTCAAGGATCAAGAATTCAAAAGACTCAAGACCTCAAAGTTCAAACATCAATTCTGCGGAACGAAAGCGGACACAGAGCCATAGCTATCGTTGGCATCCGACACACCGTCGGTGCCGAACTCGAGCCTGCCGTCATTGAAGCGGAAGAGCGGAGACTCCGAGAAGTCGCCACCCGCAATCGGAGCGAACTCATCACCTGCACAGTCGGTATCCAATTCTTCCCAACGAACGTAGC
>CAZJZW010000020.1:9550-13475 GCA_964550665.1 uncultured Candidatus Saccharibacteria bacterium | reverse complement strand
TAAAACAACAGTTTTCCAAACTGTGGTGAGGAGTTCGACTCTCCTATCCCGCACATAAAACACAAAGTCCAGACGCGTCAGCGTTTGGGCTTTTGTGTTTTGGAAGGGGAGGAGAGTCGAAAGACGGAGGCGGGTTTACCAGTCACCTTTTCGCGAAAAGGTGACTGGTCGCCGAGTCGGGGTCGAGAGTTCTTAGATTTTTTCGAACCTGTGAGAAAAAAGCTTAGAAACTCGTGACCGACCGAGTATACCCACATAAAACACAAAAAGAAAAACCCGGCACAATCCGGGTTTTTCTTTTATAGATAATCTTTTCGAAAAGACTATGATTACTCAACTGACTCCATTTTATTTAACTGAATCCTTAAGTGCTTTTGCTGCTCGGAATTTTGGAACCTTTTGTGCAGCAACCTTTACTGCTTCTCCTGTTCTTGGGTTTCGTGCTGTTCTAGCTGCTCTCATTTTAGCTGAGAAGATACCGAATCCTGAGATTGATACTTCATCACCTTTTTTAAGAGACTTTGTAATAGCTTCAAAAATTCCGTCTACGACTTGCTCTGCTTGAGTTTTTGTTCCTCCAAGCATTTCGTGTACTGTTTCAACTAGTGATGCTTTATTCATACTTTAATTTAATCTTAAATTAATAATGACCGTCCATCTTACCGCCACAAGCGGTGACAAAAGCCTGCGTATATTATATATCAATGAAAAAACGTTGCAATAGCTCGGAAATTAAGGGTGTGGGGAAGTATATAGATGAAAACCCCGGGAAGGCTTTTGCCTTCCCGGGGTTTTCTACCTTACAAACTTTATAACTTTCAACTTTTTAACTAAATTTTATCTTGCGTAGTTTATAATTCTGTTTTCTCGTATCACCACAACCTTTATTTCTCCTGGATATTTAAGCTCACTTTCTATCTTCATCGCTATATCTCGAGAAAGGTCTTTTGCCACAATATCTGTTATATTTTCAGGGTTTACGAACACTCGCACCTCACGTCCAGCGGCAATAGCATAAGCTTTTTCAACTCCATTAAAGCCAGTAACGAGGGATTCAAGTTCTGTAAGACGTTTAATGTAGTTTTCAGCTGAATCACTTCGAGCTCCTGGTCGTCCACCAGAGATGGCATCCGCCGTTTGAACAATATGCGCTTCTATTGTTTCATAAGGGAATTCTTCGTGGTGAGATTTCATCGCATCAATAATCTTTTGATCTGTTCCGAATTTTTGAAGGATTCTCATACCAATCTCAACGTGTGTTCCTTGAACTTCGTGAGTCAGAGCCTTTCCAATATCGTGTACAAGCGCTCCTGCCTTCGCTACAGCAACATCAGCACCGAGTTCTTCTGCAAGTATTCCAGCCACGTGCGCCATCTCTACGGAGTGAGATAAAACGTTTTGACCATAGCTTGTTCGGAAGTGTAATCGTCCGACGATAGCCACAACACGAGGATCAAGATTGAATATTCCACACTCATAGACCGCTTCTTCACCTTTTTGTTTAATTATCTTGTTTATATCTTCTTGAGCCTTTTGGATCATCTCTTCGATTTTCGCTGGTTGTATTCTTCCATCGATGATTAGATTTTCTAGAGCTACACGTGCAACTTGTCGGCGAACCGGATCGAAAGATGAAACAATGATTGATCCTGGGGTATCATCCACGATCAGTTCCACACCAGATGCTCGTTCGAAAGCTCTTATATTTCTTCCTTCTTTTCCGATGATCTTTCCTTTAATATCTTCAGAAGGGATATTTACTGTCGTCGCCATCATTTCTGAAACACTGTCGTTTGCAATACGCTGGATAGAAGTCGCTAAGATATCTTTTGCTCGGCGCTCGAGTTTTTCTCCGGCAGTGTTTTCAAGTTTCTGCATCCTTACTAAGAAATCTTCTTCGTATTTCTCTTCGATTTGTTTGATCAATCTTTCTTTTGCTTCTTCTTCGGAAAGATTAGAAACTTCTTCTAATTTTTCTTGTTGTTTTATTTTTTTCTCTTCTACTTCTTCTTTTATCTTTTGAACTTCTTCAATTTTTTGTTTTACTTTTTCTACTTCTTTTGAAAGTTCGTCTTCTTTTTTCAAAAGAGCATCATCTTTTTTATTTAATCGCTCTTCTGCTTTCTTTAGATCTTCGTGTTTAACCTTTTCTTCTTCTTCAAGTTCTTTTAGTCTTTCTTCTGCTTTTTCATTTGCTTCACCAAGTATTTTTTGTGCTTCTTCTTTAGCTTCGAGCATCTTTTGTTTTATCTCAAGCTCGACACCTCCTTTTTTCCCTAAAGAAATCGCGATTCTCAAAAAATAACCGACGACTCCTCCAACCAGAAGAGAAGCGATGAAAATTATTATATTTACTGTACTCATAAGCGATTTTGTCGCTCTAAAAACTTACCTAGAAAAGGCTTTGATGTTTATGAATTGTGTTCGCTTCTTGAAAAATTTTATAAAACATACGGAATTTCTGATTATTTCTGAAAGGTTTTAGGACGACTTGTTTAATTATTAATCGGTAACCACAATATACCAGAGAAAAAGTGGCTTGTCTAACCCGCTAAAGCACTATTGACTTTTGTATGAAAAAAGTTATATTGAAAAAGAAAAACAAGCTAAACTTACAATAAATGGCACGATCAACGCAAGAAATCCGGGAAGAGAAAGGAAGACTGATTGCTGAAGCGGACAAAATGAAAACCAATCTGGAAAAAGCATTGGAAGATGGTCCTATCTCTAAGATGCGTGCACTAATTGAAGAGTGTCGAGAGTTGGGTCACCCAAATATTGCACCGTCAAATGAAGGTGGTTTTTTCAGAAAAATATGTCCAGACTGTGGCTACTTTGAATACATATAGCCATCAGCAGAGAAGTGAGAGGATCACATATGGTGATCCTTTTCTTTTTACAAACCCAAACCACGTCTTGGAAAGGCTCGTCGGAGGTGTTTGTTTACAAAAACATCGAGACGGAAGAAAATCCACCCTATCAGGGGTGGATTATTCTGGTCTTTCCAAGACGTGGTTTAAAAAAATTATCTTACGAAACTTATAACAATATGTCGGTCTTTTCCAAAACCGGCTGATTCTGAAGAAAGGTCTTGGTGCTTAGAAACATATTCATGAACAATTCTTCTTTCAAATGAATTCATCGGGTCGAGCTCTATCTTACTTTTGAAAAACCGAGCTCGTTCAGACATCATGTGGGCGATAGTTTTTATTTTATCTATTTTTGCTTTTTGATAATTATTAACATCGATAATTATCTGTGGAGCACTTTCTTTATATTTTTTATCGAGAAATCTTTTTACTAGATAGTTCAGACTTTGGATAACTTCTCCGTCTTTTCCTATTAAGAAATTTGAGTCTTTACTTTCGATAGCGAACCAAAAAGATCCAGAATCCATATCAAGTTCACTTGAAACGTTTGTAAAATCAAAACCAGTCTTGCTGAGGAACTCTTCTATTATTTTTTTGATTTCTGTTTCCATAAAGCATAATAATTATTTATTAATAATCTCGGCTTCTATGATTTCTTTTCTCTTCGCCATCTTATTATTAATCACAACTTCTTGAATCGTTGTAAATATATTATTCACTGACCAGTATAAAGCGATCGCGCCTGAGATTTGGAAGGAGATGAAACCAACAAACACTGGCATAATGAATCTCATTTGTTTACTCATCATTCCTGTGATGTTAGCTTGCATTGATCCGTCATTTTTAACAACTGGATTTCTTTTCACAGCTAGATCAATCTGGAAGAACTGTGTGACCCCGGCCAAAACCGCAAGGAAAAGATTTCTAGCACCTAAATCAAATACTCCTAGAAAGTTTATATTTATATTTTCTGGTGATTTAACAAAAGAATATAGGTTTTCTGCCGAAGAAAAATCAAAACCGTTAAGGAAAACTTTATACAAAGCGAAGATAAT
>CAZJZW010000020.1:0-9450 GCA_964550665.1 uncultured Candidatus Saccharibacteria bacterium | reverse complement strand
TCGTAAAAAATGGTGTTAAACATTTCTTGATTTTAGCGCAAAAGGGAAGAAAAAGGAAGTTTTTATTTTCTTTCCTACTTTTTCATCACCAAAAAGTAGGCAAAAGGCTAGACCCATCTTTCATGTCTAAAATCTCTCTAGTTTCAGCCAAAAAACTTGCAAACTCAAAAATACTAGAAGTGTCTATACACTTCTAGTATTTTCTTAACAGTGCTAGTTTTTAAGGCAAACTAGAGAGATTTCTTAACGACACTCCCAGATAGGGTCGAAACGGTGACTTAGGATGTATTGACAAAAACTTTGTATGTGATATAATATAAGAGTAACTGTACACAAAAACCTTAATAAGATAAACCTACGCACGTACCTCTCACACTTGGCTTTATGCCTTCTTGGAGTATTACTCCTAATGGCTGGGCTCAAGGAAAGTCTTGTTTTTCTTAATGGAATGGGGATATTCCTCATGTTCATGACAACGATTTTGGCAATCGGCAATCTCCATGACACGGCCGAAAAGAACAACAAGATGCTCAAAAAGATCCAGGAAAAGCTTGGAATCCAGGAAGAGAAGAAGTGACCAAGCGCCACCAAGGAGAAAAGCCGTCCGGCATCGGACGGCTTTCTTGTTTTTCTTTCTCTAAAAACTATAAACTAAACACTATCCACTAATTCTTCGGTACTTCATCAACCCCAGACCCGCCCCAGGGGTGGCATTTTGAGATTCTTTTAGTGGAAAGCCAAAAACCCTTTATAAATCCATGTTTTTGGAATGCTTCGAAGGAATAGTGTGAACAAGTTGGGTAAAATCTGCATCTGACACCCAGAAGATAGAAAATAGGGGATACAAGCTTTTGGTAAAGCCAGATAAAGCCCATAAATAAGTATTTCATCTCTTTATTATAGCAAAAGTCCTGATTTTTTAAGTAAATCAAGTGTTTCTTGCTTTATTTGATCAAAACTTCGGTCGAGCGCTCCTGTTTTTATATAAAAAACAACGAAAAACCCATGTTTTATAAGACTTTTATGGTTATTGACCACAGAATTCACTCTTCTCTTTATTAGATTTCTCTTTGGAGAGATTTTTGAAACCTTTTTCGACACCACCGTGGCAAAAAGGCTTATATTTTGGTTGTTTTTCAAGTATTTAATAGACAAAAACGGGGAAGAGAGACCTTTCCCGTTTTTGTTAATTTCCTCAAAATAACCTTTAGATATCCTATTTGTCTTAGGAATCATAATTAGATTTATCTAGGTTTAGATACAGTTAATTTAGTTCGCCCTTTTCTTCGGCGATTTGCTAGGATTTTTTTACCGCTAGTTGTAGCAGTTCTCGCTAGAAATCCGTGGGTTCGAGCTCGTTTTTTCTTTTTTGGACTATATGTGAATGACATAAGTAAGGCGAGTATATACTAGACATAAAAATAAATCAATGGTTAATACTTAATAAATTTTTAAAAAATTTTTTTGTTTTATATAATGTAGTTATCCACAGTTTATAAACAAAATTGTTTATAAAAAGTTTTTCCACAAAAAGATTATAATACTTCTAACTTACTTTAGCTTTAAAATTTTTTAATCATGATTGATAACAAACAGATCTGGGAAAGTTGTTTAAATGAGATTGAAAACAATCTTTCTAGAGCTAATTTTGTCACTTGGTTTAAAAACACAAAGCTTACTAAACAAGAAAATGGAACTGCTCATGTCGGTGTACCGAATGAATTCGTAAGAGATTGGCTAAAGAATAAACATGAGAAGCTTATTTTAAAAGTTTTGATGAATTATTCTACTAATATTAGAAATGTTGAGTTTAGTATCTATAAACACAACCCAAATAAGAAGGATGGGGATTCTGGGATGTCTCAAAACATTATTATTAATAACGAATTACCGCTAAACAACCTTTATATTGATAAAAGAGACAACTTAAACCCAAGATATACGTTTGATACTTTTATCGTTGGTTCTTTTAATGAACTAGCGTTCGCTGCTGCTCAAGCTATCATTAAAAATCCAGGAAAATCATACAACCCTTTCTTTATCTATGGTCCAACAGGTCTTGGAAAGACTCACTTAATCCAAGCGATAGGGAATTCTATTAAAGAAAAGTTTCCTGGAAAGACTGTTCACTATATTCCACTTGAGAAATTTGCTGTTGATTATGTAAATTCACTTCGAAACAATAAGCCAAACGAATTTAAACAAAAATACCGACAATATGATGTATTAATAATGGACGACGTTCAGTTTATTTCAAATAAAGAGAAGACTCAAGAAGAATTGTTCCATCTTTTCAATAGTTTGTACGAAAACAACAAGCAAATTGTATTTTCATCTGATAAACATCCGAACTATATCCCAGGACTTGAAGATCGACTTCGTTCACGGTTCGGTTCTGGAATGATTGTTGATGTTACTGAGCCAGAAACAGAGTCAAAAGTGGCTATTATTAAGTCTAAGCTCGAAGAAAACGGTATTGATCTTTCAAATGATATTATTGAATATATTGCTCTTTCTATAAGTGGAAGTATCCGAGAGCTCGAGGGAACACTTAACACTATTATTTGCCAAATTCAGTTTAAAAAGAGAGATCTAACTTTAATTGAGGTTAAAAAACTTATAAAAAACAATATAAAGCCAAAGAAAAGTGTTTCTGTTCAAAATATTGTTAAAACAATAAGTGATTTCTATGATATTGCTGAGGATAGTGTTTATGAGAAAACAAGAAGAAAGGAAATAGTTAAAGCTAGACAGATAATTATGTATATCCTTCGAGAAGATTTTAATGTTTCGTATCCTCTTATCGGACAAAAACTTGGAGGAAAAGATCATACTACTGTAATTCACTCCTGCTTAAAAATTAAACATGACCTTAAAGAAGATCCAAAATTGGTGGAAGAGATTGAACAAATAAGAGTAATGTTTAGTTAAAAATTGTTAGTAAGTATGTTGATAAGTATATAGTTTTGTTTATAACAGTGCGGGGATAAAAATGAGTTATAAACAAAGATCTGAAATTAGCAGATGTTATGAGAAGTTTTACGTTCTTATAAGAGAGATATCCACAAATGAAAATCTCAGATAAGTACTGTAAATAAAAAACATTAAGAGCTTATCCACATTATTAACAGGGTTAATAAATATAATCTTTTATAAATAGAGTTTTATACAATTAATATAACTATATGAAATTAGAATGTGCAACAGATAAAATAAAAGAAGCTGTTTCTCAAGTAGAAAAGATTGTAAGTAAAAATTCTACATTAGAGGTTCTAAACTCTGTCCTTTTAACTGCTGTAGGAAAGTCTCTTAAATTAAAAGCTACAAATCTAAGTTTGGGTATTGAAATAGAAATTCCAGCAAATATTGAAAAAGAAGGAGAAATAGCGATATCAGGATTTGTTTTAAATAATACTATTTTAAATTTGGGAAATGAAAAGATTGTTAGTTTAGAACAAAAAGAAAATAATCTAGTTATTTCAAATAAAAATAGTTCAGTCCTCCTTAAATCAGTTCCTAAAGAAGATTTTCCTACCTTACCAGCAGTTGAAGGTGATGGCTTTGAAATCTCTTCTACAGAGCTAATAGAAGGTATTAAGGCCGTGTTCTATAGCTCATCAATATCTGATATCAAACCAGAAATCTCAAGTGTATTTTTATATACAAACGAAGATAAAATCTATTTCGTGGCAACAGATTCGTTTCGTTTGGCTGAAAAATCAATAAAAAACAAAAAAGAAGCTGATATTCCAACACTTTTAATCCCTTATAAAAATATTATTGAAGTTTTAAAAGTAATAGCTGGAACAAGTGCTGATATTAAAGTCGTTTATAATAAAAACCAAATAGCTTTTAGTTATCCTGGTTTTTTCTTAACATCGAGACTTATTGATGGAGTTTTTCCAGACTATCGACAAATTATCCCAAAAGAATATGAAACAACAGTGATTGTTTTAAAAAACGACTTACAAAACGCGCTAAAACTTTCAAATGTTTTCTCTGATAAATTTAATCAAATAACAATATCTATTAAACCAACAGAAAAAAGTTTCGAAATATATTCTGAAAACAAAGACGTGGGAGAAAACAAAACAAAACTTGAAGGCGCGCTAAAAGGAAAGGATGTTCAAATGAATATAAATCTTAAGTATTTATTGGATTGTTTCCAATCAATCGAAGATGACTCAATAACCCTAAACTTTAATGGATCAAACAGACCTCTTATTATAAAAGGTAATAGTGATAAAAATTTTCAGTATTTAATAATGCCGATGAATAGATAATATGGCAGAGCTAAAAGACTTACTTTCTAATTTTAAAAATATCATCAATAAAGGTGAGGCCGAAAAAGATGTTATTGTTAGGGTTTTTGAAAGGGTTTTAGGTAAAAAAATAGAAAGAGATGATATTTCTATAAAAAAAGAAGTTCTGATAGTAAAGTCAGACGCATATCTAAAATCAGAAATACATTTACATAAAGATAATCTTCTAAGAGAAATTAAAAAACATGGAATAGAGAAGACAATAAAAGATATCAAATAAAAAACCACCTTTTTGAAAGGTGGTTTTTTATTTGATTTATATATCTACTGAGAAACTAACACCCGCCTCTGCTTTGTTAAAGGACTTATCTCTTAAAATCACCCTTAGCTCATTCGTTTCTTGTATATTTTCTATCGAAGATGGAATAAACGAGAAGTTAAACGGTAAGTTTCTTGTGTTTCCAAGATAGGTGTTGTTTACATAAACATCAAACGAATCAACAGGAAAGTCGGTATCGTAATCTACTTTTATAGATATAGGTTCATCCTCTGGGTAAATATCTAAGCTGTTTGGGTATTCGATTTCTAGTTTCGGTTGATTATCTGCAGTGTGAACATTATCGTATGACGTTGGTAGGTCATCCTCTCTAATAATATCAAATTTACTTCTGTTATTGTTCCACCAATTTTGAACACCATATTCCCAGTTGTCGTACTGTCTCCCGCCTGGCTCTGCTGGGTTTGGGCCAGTTGGGTTTGTTCGATCAATCCAATGTAGCTCGTTGTGGACGTTTGTTACTGTGAGTTCTTCAAGTGTTTCCTCTGGTGTAAATTCTGTTGCTAATCTTCCAGAAACAGAATCTATCAGAACACTTTCACCACCGAGCCAGTTTCCACGAAGAATTGGTTTTAACTCTAGGGAATTATTTATAAACGGTGGAGTAAATGAATCGTTTTCAACTTTTGTTAAAGCAAAATCCATAAACTCTCTCCAAAGTCTTCCAGAAATAGCAGAACCTTTTTTCATTGGAGTATTGTCGTTGTTTCCTGACCATACACCAACAACAATATTTGGTGTGTATCCCATCATCCATGCGTCTTTGTTGTTGTTTGTTGTTCCTGTTTTACCAGCAACATCTCGTTCTCCAAAATAAAGGAAAGAGTTTGCACCAAAGAGCGGGGTTCGCGCTTCGTTGTCTGAAAGCATGTCAGAAATAATTCTTGTCGCGTTTGCGTCTACTACCACTTGTCCATTTGATTCTTTATATTCTTCCAACACGTTTCCACTCGCATCTTCTACTCGTAAAATAGAAACAGGTTCGTGTCGAACTCCCTCTGTGGCAAAAACGCTATAAGAAGAAGTCATATCCAGAAGAGTAACTTCGCCACCTCCAAGAACAAGAGTTAGTCCGTACTGGTTGGCATCTGCTAGTGTTTTAATACCCATATTTTTCGCTGTTTTTAGTGCATCGTTTATTGTTGTTAGGTAAAGAAGTTTTACCGCTGGAACGTTCCTAGATTCTCCAAGAGCTTGTCTAAGTGTTACTGGACCCTTGTAAACATCATCATAGTTTACTGGCTTATAACAGTCAGCCTGGCTTCCGCTGGTCGCACTTCCTTGTGGGCTACATGTGGTTTGGAATTCTGTTGGAACGTCGAACAACACAGAGTCAGGAGTGAAACCTTTCATCATTGCTGTTACATAAATAAACGGCTTAAAAGAAGATCCAGGCTGTCTTTTTGCTGTAGCGATATTGTATTTTCCATCTATCTCTTCATCGAAATAGTTTCGAGATCCAACCATTGTTAAGATTTCTCCGGTTTTTGGATTCATCGCGACAAGTGAGGCGTTTGATGCATTCCAAAGTTTTTCATTTTCTTTTGCGTGCTTGTACACAACCTCTTCTGCTTTTTGTTGTAATTCGTAATCGAGTGTTGTTATAACTCGGAGCCCACCAGACTCTACAACCTCAGCTCCATATTTTTGTTCCAGGTATTCTCGTACATAGAAAACAAAGTGAGGCGCTTTTATACTAAATCTACTTTGAGGTAAAAATTCAACAACCTCTTCTTTTGCAGTTTTATATTCTTCCTCTGTGATTCTTCCTTGTGCAAACATTTCAGAAAGAACTAAATTTTTTCTTTCATCTAGCATTTCCTTGTTTTTCCCATATGGAGAATAGTATGTAGGAGCTTTTGGTATGGCAGCCAAATATGCAGCTTCGGCGATAGTTACATCCGCAGGGTTCTTACTGAAAAAATAATTAGTAGCTTCTTTTATCCCATAAATATTTCCTCCATATGGAATTTCGTTTAAATATGTCGCTAAAATAGCGTCTTTAGGCATCTCTTTTTCTAGTTTAAGTGCTAAAAACCACTCTTTTAATTTTCTTGAAATTCTCTTTTCGTTTGTTAGCAAAGAATTCTTAACTACTTGTTGGGTTATAGTAGATCCTCCCTGAGAGAAACTTCCTGATTTTAGATTAGCCACGAGCGCTCGAATAAAAGCTCTTGGTTGAACACCTTTGTGTTGATAGAAATCTTTATCTTCGATAGCGAGAGTTGCATCTTTTATAGAATCTCCCATTTCTTCAAAAGGGATAACTGTTCGTTTTACATCTTGGTGAATATCAAACAAAACCTCTTCACCAGTTCGATCAAATATTTTTGTTGATCTAGCAACACGTCTTTCATCGAAAGATTTAAAATCTGGAACCCGGAGAGTCGCAACCCAGATTATGGCGACACTGACAGCCAGCGCTCCTAAAACCAAAAACACCAAACCCGCGTTAAATATGTGATGTCTGTGCTTTCCAAAACTTACTCCTTTCATACCCCTTATTTTATTTTTTAGTTTTTTTATCATTACTTTTATCTTATCAGTAAAAAAGAATTTTCGCATACTTATGTAAGACGAAACGGTGGAAATTATATTACCTATATCTGCTTATTTTGCAACAATTTACCAAAAGGCTCGAAAGTGGTAAAATCTTTTTTATATATGGCAAAAATAATAACTGACAGTAAAAAAATCGAAGAGCTTTTAAGTCGTGGAGTGGAAGAGATTATCGATACTGAAAACTTGAAAAAAAAATTAATGAGCGGAAAACAGCTTCGGATAAAACTTGGTATTGATCCGACAAGTCCAAACATTCACCTGGGGCGTTCCATTCCACTTTTAAAACTTCAAGATTTTCAAAATCTTGGACATAAAGTCGTTTTTATTATCGGTGACTTCACTGGAATTATTGGTGATACGTCGGACAAAGACTCTGAACGACCGATGCTAACCGATAAAATAATTAAAGAAAATTTAAAAAACTACAAGAAACAAGTTGGAAAAATTATTGATTTAAAAAAATGCGAGTTTCACCAAAATAGTACTTGGCTTAAAA
The DNA here is from genome assembly GCA_964550665.1 of uncultured Candidatus Saccharibacteria bacterium. Taxonomy (GTDB): domain Bacteria; phylum Patescibacteriota; class Minisyncoccia; order Phycocordibacterales; family CSBR16-119; genus JAUPTX01. The sequence goes on along the minus strand of CAZJZW010000020.1, from coordinate 1,793 downwards.
AACTTCGATACAAAGAAGTGGGTCAACATGCAAATTTTTTTTCAATTAATCAATTCATCTCTCGAGAAAATATTGCAAAACGACTAAAAGAAGGGAAGAGGGTTTCACTTCGTGAAGTCTTGTATCCACTAATGCAAGGGTATGATTCTGTCGCAATAAAAGCTGACGTAGAGCTCGGCGGAACTGATCAAAAATTTAACCTATTAGCCGGACGAGACATGCAAAAAGAGTTTGATCAACATCCACAAGATATCGTAATGACTAAGATTATCAATGGTCTTGATGGAAGAAAGATGAGTTCAAGCTGGGGGAATACGATTAATTTCCTGGATGAAGCAAACAATATGTTTGGGAAAGTCATGTCGATGTCTGATGATCTTATTATTCCATACTTTACACTTCTAACACGTGTACCAATGGAGATGGTTGCTGAACACGAAAAATCTATTAAATCATTTGGTTTTAATCCAAAAGATATTAAGCAGAAGCTGGCATTTGAAATCACAAAAATGTACCACTCTGAAAAAGATGCAAGCAAGGCTCTTGAAAATTGGGAAAATACTTTTTCTAAAAAAGAAATCCCAAAAGATATAAAAGAAATTTCTGTAAAAAGAGGAACAAAGCTCGGCGAAATATTGGTAAAAAATAATCTACTTCCTTCAAATAGTGAATTTACTCGAAGACTCTCTGGCTCGGCTGTAAAAAATATGGAAACAGAAGAAGTGATAAAAGAAAATATTGAAATAAAAGAAACGATAATTATAAAATACGGAAAAAAAGATTTTGTAAAAATTGTTGTTCAATAGATGAAAGCCGGCACGCTCGCGTGCCGGCTTTTCTCTTCTGTTCTTCTTCAGCCTTTTTCCTTTCGTAGTACTGAAGGATGATGGACTTGATTCCTCCTGAGTACTTAGTCTCTTGTAGAGACCCCCCAGAACAACCACCGTTCCATGAGTTAAGCTTTGCTCTCAAGCTTTTTTTCTTGCCGTACTTCTCGAAACACAGGTTTGTGTAGTCGTGGAGAGATCTCATGAAGAACCGAAGCCTTTCACGAGACCTACCCCTGATTCCTTCGTGGGAAAATCGTTGGTCTCCTCTAGTCTTACGGATTTTATTCATCTCCTGGAGTGCAGGAGGGTGTATTTGTCCGTAGCCATGAGCACGACCTTGATCTCCAACTGCAAATCCGTCAAAGCGTGACTCTTGAAAAAGCCACGCAGCATAGCCGACAGCTGGTTCGATGCCATGCTCTTCCCAAAAACCAGCTCTTGCTTGGAGGAAGGTGTCGCTTTTGAAAACAATACGACATTCAGAGACTGCATAGTTAAAGTGCTTCCACTCTTTTTCCCCAATCTTCTTTTTGTAATTCACGGTGAAGTTTGGGTAGTAGTGTTTGACTTCTTGAGAGTTGTTTGGCTTGTAAAAAAGCAAGCAAAGGATTGCTATAACGAGAACCGCTACAGCAATTTGAAGTTTTGTCTTCAGCATCTGTTTTAAGGTTCGTTAGTAATGAACTTCTTTGTCACCGTATCATAAAAATACTGTTTTGTCAAATAAAAAACCACTAAATAAAGCATTTAATGGTTTTTTATTTTTAATTAATTCCATTCGTCTGGGTTATATCCACCAGAATAGTCTTCATCTTCGTCATCAAGATCTTCTTCATCAAGCCCGAGTGCATCTTCTTCTGGCAGAGCTTCTTCTTCAAGAGGATCGAGCTCTTCAGGTAAATCAGCTCCCACCAGTAAATCATCGTCTAGTTCACTTGCAAACAAATCTTCTGAAAGCAAATC
>CAZJZW010000019.1:5082-13813 GCA_964550665.1 uncultured Candidatus Saccharibacteria bacterium | reverse complement strand
CGCGGGGCTTTTTTCTATTCTATTTATCTTTTTTAACAATCTTAATACTTAGTTCATCCATTTGCGTTCCAGATATTTCACTTGGTGAATCCATCATTGGGTCTCTTCCCTCTCGTGTCTTTGGAAAAGCGATCACCTCTCTGATGTTTGGTTCGTTTTGAAGGATCATCATAAGTCGATCAAATCCCCAAGCTATTCCGCCGTGTGGAGGAGTTCCTGAGCCGAGTGCTTTTAACATGTGTCCGAAATTACTTTGGATTTTTTCTTCCGAGTGTCCAAGTATTCCTAGGATATTTTTCAAAATTTCTGGGTCATGAGCTCGAACAGAACCTCCACCGATTTCATATCCATTTAACACGATGTCGTATTGAGCAGCGATCACGTCACCAATATTTTTTCTTTCTTTTAGATTCTCAACATGCTCAGGTTTTGAAAGAGAAAAAGGGTTGTGAGTGAAAGTCCACTCACCTTCTGCTTGTGGATTATCAGATGTAGATGTTTTTTCGAAGAAAGGAAAATCTACTACCCAGCAAAATGCCAAAAGATTTGGATCTTCTTTATTCTCTCGAATATCTGGTCGATCGTTTCCATATTTTTCCATCGCCTCTTTGTAAGGGATTCTTGGGAAAGGTAATGCTTGGATTTTCTTTTCAGGATAGAGTTTTGTTACAAGTTCGATAAGAAGATTTTCTGTCACAGACATAATCTCTTCTTCAGAAGCAAAGGACATTTCCATATCAAGCTGTGTGAATTCTGGCTGTCGGTCACCTCGCAAATCTTCGTCTCGCATACATCTAGCAAATTGATAGTATCGTTCGATTCCTCCAGCCATGAGAAGCTGTTTGTATTGTTGAGGAGATTGCGGAAGAGCGTAAAACTTTCCAGGATACACGCGAGATGGTACGACGTAGTCTCTCGCGCCTTCTGGAGTTGATTTGGTGAAAATAGGAGTTTCAACTTCAACGAAATTTTGTTCATCGAGTTTTGATCGAACAAAATTTTGCACTTTATGTCGTGCACGAAGATTTTTCTGAAGTCTTTCTGACCGAATATCTAAATATCTATTTTCAAGCCGTGTTTCTTCGTTTACTTCTCGTGTGTCAGTTCCAATATCAAAAACTGGAGTCTCAGCTTTGTTTAAAACTTCCATCTCCAAGACCTCAACTTCAATGTCGCCATTTAAAACCCCTTCTTTTATATTTCGTTCTGGACGCTTGTTAATTTTACCCTTTACTGAAACAACCCATTCTGTTCGAGTTTCTTTTGCTACTTCCATCGCAAGCGATGCTGGTAAAACAACTCCTTGAACCATCCCTGTAGAATCACGAAAATCAAAGAAAATCATTTTACCTTGATCACGTCTGACTGAGATCCATCCTTTTATTAAAACTTCTTGGTCAACAGATGCTCCTAAATTTTTGATATAAGTTCTTTGCATATGGCGCTATTCTAACAGAAAAGTTTAAAATTATTAAGTGAAAAGAAAAAGACCCCAGAGCCTTGCTCTGGGGTCCCGCCTCCCTATGGAGACTTTCTTTCCTGCCCTTGTTAGGCAGTTACTCCCTTCTTGCGGTACTTGGCCACTACGGCATCCGCTTCCGGCACGAACTGCTCGAGGTTCTCCTTCACAGACGTTTGGTAGGCAATGATCGCCTCCGAGGTGCGCACGCCGTACTTTGTTGCCAAAGCAGTGTATGCATCTTCGGTGATCTGCCAATTGTTCGTCTCGAAGATATCGAGAACCTCTTCCAGTTGCGAAGAGTGGGTCATCGTGATACGACCACCATCAACACCCTTGTTGAGGACATCAGTGATGTTGTAGGTCACGACACCTTCCACTTCGCTTGTGGTAGCCTCTTCCAGCTCTGTGAAGACCAGGTGGATCACCTTCTTGCTCGCCCTTGCGACAGTGTCACGATCCGCCGAAGTGGTCGTAACGATCGCTGAGGTAACCCAAGATGGGATACCGCTCTTCGGGTAGGACAAGACGGTCTTCACACTTTCATCCATCGACATGAAGGATGTCATCTTGAAACCTTGGTTCTCCAGGGCCTTGAACAGGCTAGGGGTTACAAGGATCTTGATGCCTGCCTTCTCCGCGCGACGGATCTGCTTGATGGCGTTGTTCGAGAGGTGCTTGGCGGTGATGATCATCGTCATAGCACTTGCCTTCAGAATACCGAAATTCACTACTTTCCGCATGTATTGGGAGTTTTACTGAGCCGGTGAATTCCAGCCCAGGGTTGCTATATTAATCAATATTAAAATATTGTCAAGTTTTTATGTGAATATAATAAAAACCCGTTAAAACGGGTTTTTATTGAGATTTTATTTTCTTATTTTTTAAACATTACTGAACCAGAATCATACGGTAAAAGTAAAACTAGATTTCCAGAATCGGTGAAGAAAACTTGATTAGCTTCTGAAACCTTATTCACGAATATCGGCTCTTGCGACCCCTCACAGAACATAAGTGTGCTCATAAACGGTCCAAAAGTTATACCTCCATCAGCCTTTACTTCATATGATCCAGAGAAATTATTACAGTCTGTTGTTCCAGAAACCTGTCCGTCTTTTGTAAAAGTTAAAGAAAAAATGTTTGCCTTTTTAGGAGTTTCAACTTTACCGTCATTCATAACTGTCTTTTCCCACATCCATTTATTTCCGACTAAATCACCTTTCGAATCATTAGAAAGATTTTCCTCACTTCAGTTAGAGCTATTTTCCTGTAGACTTCCTTGGAAAATTACTGTTCCGTTTTGAGATAGCGTACCTGATGTCCCCCTATCCCAAAAAACCAATTCACCATCGGCGCTCTTATATTCCACACCTGAAGCAGTAGGGTTTCCACTGAGAGTTACGTTTCCAATAGCGCTAAAACTTAGCTTTGCAGATTTAAGAGTGGATTCAACTTTTAATTCTTGACCAGTTTCATCAATAAACACTTTATCCATTTTTACAGGGACTTCTCCTTCATTTTGATTACTCATTTGTGGACCCGCCTCTCCTCTTTGACTGTCATCTTTTTTCATAACAAAAAGAATAACTGCCAAAACCAATATACCTAAAATTACCCAAACAATATTTTTCATAATAAATTTTTATAATTAATAATAATTTTTTAAATATTTCCTCCGGAAGCCATCGGTTCTACTAAAAATGTTACCACATAATCTTTTGGATCAATAATTTTTTGTGACATTGCTGGTGGATTTGTGTTTACAATTGAAATTTCATAGCCAGCAAATTCGAGAGGAACTTCATCGGATGGTTTGTTAAGAGTAAGTTCTTCTTCTTCAGATTTTAAAGTTATGTTCGCTACGACAGCGCCAGCTTGAATACATTGTACATCAATCGGGCATCGATAGTCGGCAATAAATTCATTGAAAGTCAGAGATAGATTTGAAAAATTTCCTGTCTGCCCCACCCCAAGAATAACTTCTCCGGGTGCCATCACTCTTCCTGTTTCATTTCCTACTTCACTTTCTGTTTCGCTCTGCGGGATTTCTTTATTTGGTCTATTATTATTGAAATATAAAAACACTCCGATTCCTATTATCAAAATTAAAGCAATATATTTATTCATAGTCTATATTCTATATTATTAATTTAAAAACCCATGTGGAAACTTGCGACTATAGATATGTGGTGAAATAAATAGCGTGACAGGTGTATCCTCCAGGGTTTTTCTGCAAATAATCTTGATGGTACTTTTCTGCTGGCCAAAAAGATTTAAATGGTTCGAGACTTGTCACGACAGAATTTTTCCATTTCCCAGACTTGTTAACTATTTCTATAAAATCGATCGCTTCTTTTTTCTCTTCTTCATTTTGGTAAAAAACAGCAGAGCGATAAGAAGTTCCTTTATCGTTTCCTTGTTGGTTTAAGGTTGTTGGATTATGAATACAAAAGAAAAAATCCAAGATCTGTTTGTAAGAGATCTTCTCTGTATCGTAGGTCACTTCCAAGGCTTCTGCGTGTCCTTCGTGATTCTCATATGTTGGATTATTGTTTTCTCCACCAGTATATCCAGTTTCTGTGTTTATTACTCCAGGAAGTTTTCGGAAAAGTTCTTCAAGACCCCAAAAACATCCACCAGCTAAGTATGCTTTTTGTATCATATTTATTTACAAACACTTTTTGTGTAAGTTATTTTTATTGGATCATCTGTTTTATCAGGCACAAGTATTCCCTTGTCATCTTTAAGTGTGTATCGGAGTTTTACAAGATTTTGATCTTCAAATATATATTCTTCTTTTTCTTTTTGATTTGATCCTTCAACTGTATAGCTAAACATAACAGCGATTACATTATCCACGATTTCACCAGATAAAGTTCCCTCATAACCATTTGTCATATCAGGACCAGCCTGCGTGCCACTTTTTGTTCCAGATACAAGATTTTCATTCACAACAATCTCAACATTTTCTTCCACAGCATATGGGGCTTCTTTTGTTGCAACTTGGCTTCGGCTGAAACAAAGTTTATTTTCTACTGGCGTTTCTACCACGGGTACAACTTCTTCAACAATGACTTCTGGTGTAGGTTCTGAAACTACTATTTTGTCATCTAAAACAAACCAAAAAATACCAGAGTATGTCAGAAGTGCGAGTATTAAAATTATTATTATTTTTTTCATATTTCCTAATAAGGGGTATCGACGAGCTTGTTCGTATGATCTCCGAATGACGGAAATATACGAGACGAGCGAAGCGAGGGCTCTTATATTTATTAATTTACTTTTTGAACATTGGTTATGGACACATTGTTTCCTTCTCGAGTGTAAGAAAAACTTGCAGACCCAGCGATGTGCCCGTCTTCATATTCCATCGTCCCTGTTTTTGTCCTTGGGTCAAGACGTATTCCTAGTGCATAAAATGTTCCGCCCAAAACAGGTTCTTCTGGTACAAGAGAAACAATATTTTCTCGAATATATTTTGCGACGATTTCTCTGTCATCCAAGTCAGCACAATCAACATCAGTTAATTCCTGCCAAGTCTCTATATTTTCTTTGTCTGTATAAACATACACTCCATCACCTCTGTCTTGTAGATCTCCAAATCCCACTCGCGCAGTTCCTTCACCGAAAATAATTCGGAGCTCTCTTTTTGTTTTCATTCCTTCTGACTCAGAATCCCATAAAACATCGGCAATCCGAGCCATCATTTCAGGAACAACAGGTCCGACAGTTCCCTCAAATTTTCCAAAGTTACTATCAGTTTGCGCTGGTAGATTTATAAATTCTCCTGTTACTTTCGGTCCTTGTAAATCTATTCGAAGCCAAGCGGTATCAAAATACTCTCCGTTTACAGTAGGAGTTTCTTTATAGAAACAAAGTTCGATACCTTTCGGTACAGTTTGCTCTGGAATCTGATCAGAGATAATAGGTTCTTCCGGTGTATTTTTATCTATCGCGGAAAAAATAAGAATAGCAATTCCAACGATAAGAATCATTAATAAAATATCTTTAAACATACTTTTATTTTAACATAAAAGAAAAGACCTGCCGACAAGTCGGCAGGTCCATAGATCAGCTTTCCTTCTTTTCCCACTTCTTCCTTATGAGCATGGCTCGATCGGTAGATTTTCCAGCCTTTCGTCTTTTTGCTCTATACAGAGCTTTGGCCTTTCTTCTTATTTTCAGAACTGCGAGCTTTTTGGGAGAGACTCCGTGATCCCAACCCTCTCTTTCTTTGGGATGCTCTTCACATCTCCAAAATCTGGCTTTTAACACGTTATGACGACGTGCAATGTTCATGAATTTCTTGCACTCCTTGCAACGTGGTCGATGCTCCACTCTTTGCTTACAAGCAATTGCTGAATCCTTCAAGCTATTCCAGTAGATACCAACCCGTTTGACGGGATTGAAATACTCGACTTTCCCAGCTTCACTGATAATCAGAACCCAGCCCATTGCTTCACCCACAGGGATAATGTCTTGAATGCTTGGAGCAAAAGTTGGCCAAACAATAACCTTCATACCAGTGATATGCGTGTAGATCAAGGGCAACTGTCCGGGGCGTTTGGGACGTCCTTCTGGAGGAGTCAGATCTATGGCCTTTTGATATTCCGTTTTTTCCCTTCTAGGAACTAAACGAAAGCCATTATCGATCATAGGCTTCAGAAAAGCTGCAAACTTCTCGGCTTCAGTAAGTACTACCTTTGTTGTTTCCACGTTTGTACAGTTTTTGATTCAATTTTGATATTGCCAAACAATCAAACAAATGTCAAAAGAAAAGTCCGAATCTGCCTAGGCAGATTCGGACTTGAATTATGCGTTTTGTGCAACCAACTTTGGAACAAGATCAGCGATCAATCGAGCGAACTTCGGACTTTCCTTTTTGATCGCCTTGAGGTTTTGTTCGTGCGAAAGTGAAGCTGCAGCAACTTCGTTCGAGACCATTGATAATGCACAGATCTCGATGTCGGGCATCTTTGTTTTCATTTGTGCCAAGGTCTCTACCTCAGGAACAGTAGACATCCCGAACAAGTGAGCAACACCAATCCTAATTGCTTCTTGTTTTTGGGCCACAGTTTCAAATTGTGGACCAGAGTTCATCTTGTACACAACATCAAAACGAATAAGTGGGTATGGGTATGGGCTTCTCTTGCGTTTTATTGTTGCAAGATTTAAAGATGCCTCTTCAAGATCAAGGATTTTCTCTTCAATCTTTTTAGAGTATGTTTCAACCATGCCAATGTGACGAACGGAACTACCTGACATTTCTTTCAGGATTTCGATGTTGCCCATCAATGGGCTACATCCTTCCAAAGGAATGTGATCAGACAGTACACACACAGAACCAATTGGATGCCTTGATACATAAAGTGCGCCAGAAAGATTGGTTATGATGAACTTCCTGCAACCCCACATGGCAAGTAGTCGCGCCATCATAACGGTATCGTGAACATCACCATGTTCGTTGAAATGAGTTCTTCCAGGAACCCAAACGACTGGAACTCCTTTGATTTTTCCCTTACAGATATGAGGTAAATGGCCCTCTGATTTCGGTAAGGTAAACAGGTCTTGGGATAGCTCTTGCTCTATGTAAGTTCCTTTGTCAAAGTAGCGTTTAAGTTCTCGAGGTCCTGAGGAACCAGTGATAATAGCCACAAGTGGAGCTTTTTTTCCAAACCCTTCTTTTGGGTGAGAAATCCAGCGAAGCGCTTTATTAAACTTCTCTAAATGCTCCAAGGTGAGAACGTTTGTCGTGGACATTGTGATTATGGTTTGGTGTTAAAATGAACAGTTACAAATTAAAATACTACTCTATTTAATAGTTTTTGACAATAAAAAAATATCTGTCTGATTTAAAGACAGATATTTTTTAACCTTAATTTTATTTAAGCTTTATATAAAATCCTTCGCTTCCGTAAAGAGTATATGTTCCATCGCCTTTATCTTGTGCGTACACCTCTACCACTTCTCCTATGTGACTTTCTAAGTCACCAAACCCTTCAACTCCTTGAACGCTACCGACTGTTTCTTGACTCCACCCCATGATAGCTGTTATATGTTTTCCATCGACAACAACATAACATTCTCCGTCAGCAAAACATCCAACATTAACTTCTTCGAGTTTACCTTCAAAATTTGCAACTTTTAATTTACCGTCAACTTGCCCACTTCCTATTATTGGTGTTTCTTTTACGTTTTCTACTTTTTTATCTTTTGTAAAATAGTACGCACTACCTAAAATCACAACCGCTATTAACAAAATTAAATTCTTGTTCATGTTTTATAAAATTTTTATAGTTAATAAATTACTCTGTTGTTTCTCCTTCAAACTCTTCTTCGTACCTCATCGCATCTTCTTTTGTCTCACGTACAATTCCATCTTTATGATGAGGTGTTGCATAAATAGTGTAAAACTGTAAATCTTTTTTATTGCTCATATTGAGAACGTTGTGTTCGGAACCGGCCGGAACAATAACCACATCTCCATCACCAACTTCGTAGGAAGTTCCATCAACAAAAACTCTTCCTTCTCCCGCTTCAAAGCGAAAGAATTGATCGTTGTCCGGATGAGTTTCTACGCCAATATTTTCACCTGGTTTTAAATTCATAAGAACCAACTGAAGGTTTTTTGCAGTATACAGAACTTTTCGAAAATTCTTATTTTCTAAAGTAAGTTTTTCAATATTTTCGTTATAACCCCTTTTCATAAGCTAGAAGAAAGTTATTTACCAGTAACACAATCAATGCCAGCTAGTGTTAGAGAATACGTCACCTTGCTTGCGTCAGCATAAACATATGAACCATCATTTGATAATTTCATTTCACCAAAGCCGATAGCTGCTGTTTTACCATCTAGTAAAATTGCTAATTGTTCTCGGACTTCCATTCCCTCACCCATAGTGTTCCACCACGCTGCAATTACTCTTTGTGAAGAATCTGACGCTAAAGGACTGATCAAACCTTCAAATGTTCCAACCTTAGAGTCTTTTTCTTGTGGTAAAAACTTAAGTTCTCCAGTTGCCTTGTCGCCTTTTATATTAAGTGCGAGTGAGTAAACATCTTTGATTCCATTACCTTCTGAAGTGTATGCAAAACACACGGAAGACTCATCTACCTTTTCAGTTGCTAACTTTTTATTCGTTGTAAAATAATAAACACCTCCTAACGCTACGATTATTATAAGTGCCCAGATATATATTTTCATAAGATAATTATACCACGATTAAAACATGAAAGAAAAAAGCCCGCACGGAAGGTGCGAGCTCAGGTTTT
>CAZJZW010000019.1:0-4982 GCA_964550665.1 uncultured Candidatus Saccharibacteria bacterium | reverse complement strand
TATTTGTTTGTGGTGTACTTTGTTGAATTACACAATAGCACAAAATATATTTATGTCAATCAAAAAGCCCGGCGCACAAAGTGCGCCGGGCTTTTTGATTTTTATCTTCGGTAAGATGGTTTTCCTCCACTTCTTCCTCTAGAGAAAGAGCGGGATGGAGAAGAATTTCTTCGCGGTCCAGAACTTTCTGTACTCATTCCAGCACTAATAAATGTTAGAGCTGTTCCCTTATTTTCTCCTCGACCTGTTCGGCCGATTCGATGAGTATAGTCTTCGTCTGTTCCAGGGATAGTGTAGTTAATCACATGAGTGACACCTTTGATATCAAGTCCTCTTGCTGCAACATCTGTTGCAACCAAGATAGTAACTTTATCTTTATCAAACAAATCAATAGCTTTTTTTCTTTGATTTTGTCTTTTATCTCCGTGAATAGACTCTACAGTAAATCCTTCTCTTGCTAAATCTTTTGAAAGTTTGTCTACTTGTCTTTTTGTTTCAGTGAAGATTAAAACTTTATCGAAGCCATCTTCATTAAGAAGTCTCTTTAGTTCACTAAATTTATGAGCTTCATCAGTAACTTTAACTACATCCTGATCAATATTACTTATATTACTTCGTGAAGCAACTTCAACAGTCACAGGATTGTTGGTAAATTTTGCAATAAGGCTCTTTATATTGCTTGGCATTGTTGCCGAGAAGAAAAGAGATTGTCTGTCTGCCTTCAAACTATTTAAAATAATAGTGATTGGCTCTACAAATCCCATATCAAGCATGTGGTCAACTTCGTCTAAGACGATGTTACCAATACTTCCATAGTTTATTTTTCCTCGATCACTCAAATCTTTAATACGTCCTGGAGTACCGATGATGAAATTTGGTTTTCGGCTCAAATCATTTATCTGCTTCCAGATCGGCATACCTCCAACACACATCGCAGAATATATTCCCATTCCCATAGAAAAAGTTTTAAATTCTTTGTCGATTTGCATCGCAAGCTCACGAGTTGGAGCTAAGATCAGGACTATATTCTTTCTATCTTTCCAAACTTTATCGATAAGTGGGAGTAAAAATGCTCCGGTCTTGCCTGTTCCTGTATTTGCAAGTCCAACAACATCTCGTCCATCCAAAATATATTGGATTGATTGATCTTGAATATGAGTTGGAGTTTTGTAACCCTTTGAAATAAGGTTATTGTTTACTTCTTTTGAAAATTTAAAATCATCAAACACATGTTTTATTTCAGGCATGGCAACTTCCACTTTTTGATCAGAAGCTTTTCGTACAAATTTAGAAATATCTGCAGTACTTTTTCTTGGACCTCTTTTTCCTCCTCGTGATGGACGAGAAAAACTTTTTTGTGAGTTTCCTCTTTTCCCAAATGAAGAAAAAGATGGTCGCGCCGGACTACCACTTTTTGCTCCAAATCCTTTTGGTTTTGAAAAACTTCTTTTTAGACTAGAAGAATTTCCGCCAGATGACCGGCCGTTAGATCTATTGTTCATATTGTATTTTGACGGTTTAAACCGCCTCCTTAATTATTAAAATCTCGAATTGCCTCATAGAACGTCGAAATTAATAACTTTCGGAAATCTACAGAACAATATTTGATTGCTAGCTTACTATAACACACTTTCTTTTAAAGTGCAAGCTTTTAGAGCTAAATAAATGAAAGAGTAACCTTGATAGTTTCCCCAGAAAAGATATCTTCTTTTTCTCTTACCGTTTTTTTAAGACAAACTAGATATGTCTGTTCTCGGGTGTAAGGAAACAAAGATGTTTGCCAAACAGTTTTTCCAACCTTTGCTTCTACTCGCACAAATCCCCCGCCATACGATTTTTGGCTTTCTCTTATTTTACGAGCCATTTCTTTTGGTAGGTAAACAAAATGCCAGCCAAAATTACCAGTCCATATGACAACTTTAGCTGAAAAACTCACTCTTTTCATTTTTATAGATTAGTTATTTCTTTCAAATCTCCGTCTGGTAGAAATAGGATGAGGAGCCCGAGGATTATTCCACCCAGAGCGGTGAAGGCATGATTTCCACTAAAATATATAGAGTCTATGTAATCCATCACATACCAAACCCCACGCCAGATAAGAACAAGTCCTACAACGACAGAGATATTCTTAACAAAATATTTTAAATTTAAGTTATCTTTTTTCATATTGTCGATTATAGCATCTAAATAAATATGTTAAAATAAAAAAACGCTTCGGCGCTTATAAACTAGCTAAAAAATGCATTATGAAAACATTAATACCAATTTTACTTATCATTGTTGTAGTCGGAGGAATTTTCTATTTCAAGTCAAAGAAAGAAATGACAGCGCCAACTAACGAAACTTCAAACACGGTGTCTGAATCAGAAGGAGAAAAAATATCAAACGATGTCGAAGGTTCGTTTGTCGTTGACCCAAAAGAAAGTACAGCAAAATGGACAGGAAGTAAAAAACTTATAAAAGATTATTATGATTCTGGAAGTATTGCTATAAAAAGTGGAAAGGTTTCTTTTAAAAAAGGAGCCGTAGCAGATGGAGAAATAGTTTTTGATATGAAATCAATAAACGGAGAGTCTACTTCTAACGCAAAAGCCCCTACTTCAAAATTGACTGAGCACTTGAAGTCCGCTGACTTTTTTGATGTCGAAGTGCATCCTGAAGCAAAATATGTTGTGACTTCATCTGAAAAAACTGCCGACGGATATACGCTGAAAGGAAACCTAACCCTAAAAGGAAAAACTAATCCTCTAGATATACCTGTTAGAACTGCAATGGAAAATGGAAATGCCATCATCACTGGTAAAGCCGACGTTAACAGATCGATGTGGGATGTTAAATATGGGTCAGAAACTTTCTTTGATGATTTAGGAGACAAAGTGATAAACGATATCTTCACTCTTGAATTCAAAGTTATAGCGAGACCATAAGTATAAATAAAAGAGCGGCGCCTTCGGCGCTGCTCTTTTATTTATACCAACCCTATCAATTTTTTGACTTTCAACATTTTCTCCTGTGCCAAAAGTTTAACCTTCTTCTCACCTTCTTCTAAGATTGCAAACACTTTTTCTGGATTTTTTTGAAGCTCGTCATAATTTTCTTTCATTGGACCAAAATATGCTAATATTTTTTCAAGTAACATCTTTTTAGCCTCACCATAACCAAGTCCTCCTTTTTTCAAACCTTCTTCCATCTGACTTCTCTCTTCTTCCGTCGCTAAAAGTTTATAGATTTGATACACAATAACTTCTTCAGGGTTTTTAGCGTCTTCTGGAAGTTTTGAATCCGTTACTATTCCCATTACTGCTTTTTTAATTTCTTCTTCAGAGCCAAAAAGAGGAATAACATTTTTATAGCTTTTACTCATTTTTTGTCCGTCTGTTCCTGGCACGACAGCAACTTCTTCTTTAATAAGTTCTTTTGGTTCTATGAAAGCTTCACCAAAAGTTTGGTTAAATTTTCGAGCAATCTCGCGAGCCATCTCGACATGTTGTTTTTGATCTTGTCCGACTGGAACGACACTTGCGTCATACATTAAAATATCCGCCGCCATGAGTACTGGATAATCAAAAGTTCCGACATTTATTTCTTTATCATTTGCTTCTGCATCTTTAAAAGCATGAGCACGTTGGAGCCACGGCATTGTTACGAGCGTATTAAAAATCCAAGTAAGTTCTGTGTGTTCTGGAAGAGTTGATTGTCGGTAAAGCGTAACTTTTTTCGGATCAAGACCAGCAGCAAGATATGCACAGATAAGATCAAAGGAAAGTTTTTTCATCTCTTCCCTGTTTGAAATAGAATTTAGAGCATGATAATCCGCAAGAAAAACAAACGAATCAAAATTGCCAGAGTTTTGCATTTCCACAAATTGCTTTATAGCACCAAAATAATTTCCAAGATGGAGATTCCCTGTTGGCTTAATACCAGAAACTAATATTTTTTTAGACATAGGGTTATTTTATCAGAATTCATTATTTATACAAAAGAAGCCCACCCTGGTAAGGGATGGGCTTCCGGAGCGGAAATCGCTTTCGTGGTATCCCCAAAAGCAACAAAGGAGCCTCTTGGGGCTCCTAGGTTAGGAATCACATCATCAACCTAAAGGGGCGCTCCGAAATGTGCCTTGCAAGAAATGTTGGGTTCTCATCCCTATTTCCTGTTTAGATTGTGAATATAATTCCTGGGAAAGAACGTTTACGGCGGTCGTGGCTGTGTCATCCGTTTTGCTTTTGGTTTTGGATATACTTTTTAAACTATTTCCACAAAAATGTCAAGATAAAAGCCGAACCCCTAAGGATTCGGCTTTTCCACCAAGACAAGCTTGGTATTACTCTACCTTTCGGTAAGGGGTTATTTCAACCTTAATCCCCTGACCACGTTTGGCTCCCAACGCATTCAGCGCCAGACTAGTTGGTGTGCCTGGTTGAGGTGATTCGTCTTCACCGCCAGTTGAAGGAACGGGATTTCTCAACCGAGATCGAGTTTGACCAAGAACTTGGCGACCTTCACCTTCATGTAATCTGAAAATGTTATCAATTTCCTCGTGCACATCATCGACAGGCGGTCGATCCTTAACCTCTTCTGCTTCCTCCTGTTCTACTGCCTCGGAGATAGGATTTTCTACTTCAAGAGTGGAAAACTCTTCCGCCGATTTTAGTTCAGCTCTTTTGCCTCGGAGAATCCCTTTCTTTCCCATGGTGTTTTGGTTTGGTTGGTTTTGGAATAGAACTTAAAAATCCAAGCTAAATTATACAACTAAATAAATAGTCGTCAAGTATACTTTCTTTTTAAATTAAAATCTTTGACCGTTTGAAATATTACGCCTGCCTGCCGGTAGGCAGGTTAAGAAAATCCGCCATTTAGATGGTAGAAAAGCTGTGCTGTTTGAGCGTAGAGCGAGTTCACAGTTTTCTTCATATAAATTGCGGATTTTTAGAATATATTTTTCCGCGTCTTGGCTTTTTGGTTACTTTTTTGCTAAGAAA
>CAZJZW010000018.1:11624-14279 GCA_964550665.1 uncultured Candidatus Saccharibacteria bacterium | reverse complement strand
GGCCAAGTTTTTGCTTCGACGTATTCCCCATCCATCAAATCAAGTTGGATTGTTTTAACACTCTTGTAAACCAAACAAGCCTTGTCTTCAAGGTCTTGTAAATCTTTTGGCATTATTGCGGGAATAATTTCTATCATTTACTTTAAACTTTATAACTTTAAAAACTTTTAACTACAAAAGTCCTTGATCAGCCATCGAATTCGACATCAGTCTTTTAATATATGCCTCTCGAGCTATATCTATGTTAGTAATTTTACCAGCCCAAATTGCAAGCGCATCATTTTGGATAGCTCGTGAAAAAGAGAAAGCGAGTGGCCAAGGCAGAGGTTGGTGTTTTGCAATAGCACTAAAGTTTGCAGTTGCTTCGTCCGGAGTTTGTCCGCCAGAAAGGAAAACTACTCCACCCACGTTTGCTGGCACACACTCCTTTAAGACTTCTACTGTCGCATCCCCCACAGCTTTTGCATCTGCTCTTCCCTCCGCATCTTTTCCAGAAAGAACCATGCTTGTCTTTAATATCAAACCGTCGAGATGAACATGATGTTTTTCGAGCGCTTCAAAAAGACCTTTCAAAACTTTTGTCGTGACCTCTTTAGATTTTTCTATAGAATGATTTCCATCAAGTAAAACTTCAGGCTCAACCATCGGTACGATGTCATGCTCTTGGCAAATAACAGCGTAACGAGCAAGTATTTCTGAGTTCTCCCGGATAGCATCATCACTTGGCGTTCTGTCAGATATAACATAAGCGGCTCGCCACTTAGCAAACGTCGCACCCAGCGCTTTGTACTCTTGCATACGAGCAGGAAGACCATTTAAACCGTGAGTTAGTTGTTCTCCCGGGTGATCTATAAAATCTTGAAGACCTTCATCTACTTTTATTCCCGTTAAAACTTCTTTTTCTTTTAGAACATCGGTGAATTTTTTACCATTTGAATCAGATTGCCGGATTGTTTCATCAAAAAGTATCACTCCGCTGACGAATTTTTCCATGAGTGGCGCACCCAAAAGAAGTTCTCGCCAACGTCGGCGCTCTTCTTCTGTTTCCGGAATACCTAAAGCTTGAAATCTTTTATTACAAGTTCCGTTACTTTCATCAGCAGCAAGAATCCCCTTTTTATCTTGCATCAAGAGCGCTATTGTATTTTTAAGTTTTTCTATTTCTATGTGATCCATGCTAGTTATCTAATTTTACAATCCTTCTAATGTGTCTTTCATCTCCGGAAAATGGAGTTTCTAAAAATATTTTAACTACTTCTTTAGCTTCTTCTAAATTTATAAAACGAGCACCAAGAGAAAGAATGTTTGCATCATTATGCTGACGCGCTAGTTTTACGATTTCTTTTGGTCCACCATAGTATGCAACAGTTCTGATACCGAGAAGTCTATTGGCTTCTATCGCCTCTCCTGTTCCTGTTCCGCCCAAAACTATCCCTCGCACCACATCTTCTGATTCTGGAGCTGTCGCGACGACACCCTCAGCAACAAGAGAAATAAAATCTGGGTAATCATCTGCTTCGTTTAACTCATGCGCACCTTTATCAAAAATATCATGACCTAAATCCCCCAAATATGTTTTGAGCTCTTCTTTCATTTCATATCCCGCATGATCTGTCCCGATAAATATTTTCATGATTTTTAGTTTTACAGTATTAAGCGGCTTTTTCTAAGTCCTGGTCTTCACTCTCATCATATTCTTCTGGATAAAAATGATCTCTTGCAAACTTTTTATCTTCTTCTTGTTGCATTAAAGAATCTAAATGCTCGTCAGACATTTCCTGTTTTGATAAAGGCTCATCAAAAACACTTTTCTCTTTCCAGTCAGAATGTTTTTCACCAAGCTTTGGATGAGTCCTTTCATTTGATACTTTTGTACTCAACTCTTTCCAGTTTGTTGAATGTTTACTGATCTCTTTTTTTGTTAAATCAGAAATCTTCTCCGCTGAATCATTTTTATCAAATTTATCTTGAAGGTGTTCATGCTCATCTTGAAATAAATCTTTTTCAATCTTTTTACCATCAAAATGAGCAACACCCTTTATAGAACTTTTATCGGAATTGATTCCCTCTCTTTTATTCTTTCCTCCAAACAATTTCTCAAACATAAGCGTATATAAAAACTAACTTTTTAAACCTTTCTTTTTCTCTCTTCGTTTTTTAACCGCTTCTAAAATCTCATCTTCGGTCAAATCACCGTGATGATTTATATATCCCTTTTCGTCTTTTTCATTTTTAGGAGCTCCTTTAATCATAAGATTATTTACTTCTTGGTCTTAAAATTAACCTATCGAGTACAAGCGTCAGTAGGATCCACCACCAAGAAAATCCGATGTATCCTAAGAGTTTTAAAATTACAAAAAGGACAGTGAACATAAATTATTTAATACTTTGCCCTAGTTTGATAACGTGTCGGACCAGAGTATGTGTATACCCCATCTCATTATCATACCAAGCGAGAACTTTTACAAGGTTGCCATCTACGACGCGAGTCATTAAAAGATCAGCGATAGAGGCATATTTTGCACCGATTATATCTGAGGAGACGATTTGCTCGTTTGTAGCAGTGAAAATCCCTTCCCAGCGTGGGTCTTCTGACGCATCTTCAAGTATCTTATTGACTTCTTCGACAGTTGTCGGTCTTTTGGAAATAAAGGT
>CAZJZW010000018.1:0-11524 GCA_964550665.1 uncultured Candidatus Saccharibacteria bacterium | reverse complement strand
CTTCAAGTATCTTATTGACTTCTTCGACAGTTGTCGGTCTTTTGGAAATAAAGGTGATATCGGCGATAGATCCAGCGACCACTGGCACACGCATGGAAACTCCATCAAATTTACCTACAAGTTGTGGTAAAGCTTTTGTTACAGCGATAGCAGCGCCAGTTGAACTTGGGACGATGTTTTGCGCACCAGCTCTTCCTTCTCGAAAATCTTTTTTGTTTGGTCCGTCAACGATAGATTGAGAAGCTGTGTAAGCGTGAACTGTATTTAAAATAGCTTTTTCAATCCCGAGCTTTTCATCGAGAATAGCGATTACTGGACTTCCAGCGTTTGTTGTACAAGATGCATTTGAGGTTATCTGACACGTTGCGAGTTTATCTTCGTTGATACCCATGAGGATCGTCGCACTTTCGATTCCTGGAACA
The DNA here is from genome assembly GCA_964550665.1 of uncultured Candidatus Saccharibacteria bacterium. Lineage (GTDB taxonomy): Bacteria > Patescibacteriota > Minisyncoccia > Phycocordibacterales > CSBR16-119 > JAUPTX01. The sequence goes on along the minus strand of CAZJZW010000018.1, from coordinate 11,102 downwards.
GATTCGCCTTTTGCTGGAGCTGAAATAACAACACGTTTCGCTCCACCATCCAAATGAGCTTTTGCTTTATCAAAACTCGTGAAAAAACCTGTCGATTCAACAACGACATCAATATCTAAATCTTTCCAAGGAAGTTCTTCGGGCTTTGCACTTGAAAAATATTTTATTTGTTTGTCATTTATAAAAATACTTCCGTCTTTTACGTGAACATCAAAAGGAGAAATACCGTATGCAGTATCATATTTAAAAAGGTAAGCTAAGTTTTCGATATCACCGAGATCGTTTACCGCAACGACGTTTATTTCAGGACGAGAAAGAGCAACTCGCACAAAAGCGCGACCAATTCTCCCAAAACCATTTATTGCCACATTAATTTTTTTAGTAGTATCCATCCCAGTAGAGATAGCAAATTTTTTAAATTTGCACACCCTTATTAAAATTTTTAAAATAATTTATTCTCGTTGCTTAATTATATCCCATATAGTAACTTTGTTAAAAAATCTCTAACGGGATAAATATTTAATTTACTAAATCACTGAAATCTATTGCTTTTTCACTTATTAAACTTACAATGAAAGCTCCGACAATGATTATAAGCAACTTTCCCCACCATTTCTCATACCACATCCTATTTTCTGCAGCTATTTTTATTTCTTTTAGCTCGCTTTCAATCTTTTTTTCTTCATCTATTTCAATCTTTAGGATTTCTTTCAATTCACCATTTTCTGTTTCAATAAATTTTTGTTTACTTTGATTTTTATACCGTGATTCAAAAATCATTCTCTGCTCTGAAACTAAAAATTTGAGTCGTTCTGAAAGTTCTTCGGAAATATTTGGTGACAAATTTTCAAATAAACGCTTTTTCTCAATTTCAACAATCTCTGTCTGAATTTCAAGCAGTCTTTCACTGGTATTTAAATCAAAATAGCGTGCCGATTTTTCTTCTGGACTCATGACTCTATTTTAACAGAAAAAGCCCCAAAAGGGGCTGTGGAGAATATATCTATTTATTTGCCCGTAACATAACTTTGTGGTAACTTAATAAAAAAGCACAGCCATGGGACACAGTTTATCTGAAATGAGTTTAGATCGAGAGCTCACCGTCCGAGAGAAAAAATGCGAAAAGCTACGAGGTGAGGTCAAAGCTTTACCACTCTCAATGCTTACGATTGATGACTTAGACAGGCTTGAAGAGTTCAGGCGAAGGATAAAGGGTGGTGGTAGACTATCCGGAAAACACTGGGACAAACGAATCAATATCTTTTTGGAAGAAGAAAGTTACAACATGGAAAAAGCTTTCCAAAAAGAAAACCTAGCAAGTAAAGAGTTGCAGAAATGTAGCCCTTTTTATTTTTTATTTAAAAGCTTAAAATAGCATCTAGCGCAGATTGAAGTTCTGAAATATTTTCTGCAGGACTAAAATGCCCTTTTTCGTGTTCCATGATTGTTTTAGCCCCAAGTTTTTCTGCAAAGAAAGCTTCTTCGGAGACAGGAACAAAATCGTCATTATCAGAAAATATAGCTGTGATTTTTGGAGATATTGTTTTTACTTTTTTAAAGTCTATTGGAGTTTCCATCCATGGTCGTGCTAGCTCAACAACTTCTTCTCCCTCTTCTTCTATTGTTGTTTGATCTAAATGCATCCACGGAGCTAGAAGCAACATTCCGCCAATTCGCATGGTTTCATCTTGAGTTTCAAGATATCTCATCACTGCCTGACAGCCTACACTGTGCCCTACTAAAATTGTATTATGATCTAGATCTACTTCTTCTTGGAGTTTCGAAATCCAACTTTCAATCACTGGAGTTTCTGGATCTGGCATTGAAAGTCTTTTTACTTCGTAACCTTTCTCTGTAAGGTTTTTATCAAGCCAAACAAAAAGAGGTTCATCTGGTGACCCATCCCAACCGTGAACAATATAAACTTTTTTCATAAAAAAATATTACTTTAATAATTCAATCAAAATCTCTGTTGCAATAGCTGGGTTTGCACTTCCCTTGCTTTCTTTCATTATCTGACCCATTAAGAATTTAAGCAGGTTTTCATTTCCGGCTTTGTAGTCGGCGACTACTTTTGGATTATCGTTTATTATTTTTTGAACTAATTCTTTTATCGCATCAGTGTTTGATTCCTGGAGAAGTCCTTTTTCTTTTGCAATAACTTCTGGGTCACCGCCTGATTCACATAAAATAGCTAAAATATCTTTCGCTCCGCGAGAGTTTACTTTATTTTCGCCAACCATTTTTATGAGGCTTACAAATGAAGAAACTTCTGGCATTTGGAAATTTTCTTTCGTAGCTCGAAGTCCCGCCATATCTGTCGTGATATAGTTCACAGCTTTTTTAATTAAATCTGTATCTTTTATTTCAGCTGAGACTTTTTCGAAAAATACTCTTGTCTCTGGGTCTGATAGAAAAACTTCAACGTCTTCGGATTTAATACCGAGAGCTAGATATCTATCTCTTTGTTTCCAAGGAAGTTCTGGAAGCTCTCCGCGCATTTTTTCTAAATCAAAAACTTCGTGTAAATGCATTTTCGGTAAATCTGGTTCTGGGAAATATCGGTAGTCTTCTGAGTTTTCTTTTGTTCTTTGAGAAAAAGTTACTTCTTTGTTTTCATCCCAACCTCGAGTCTCCTGAACAATCTCACTTCCCCGTCCTTCTTCTAAAAGTTTCGTATGTCTTTCGATTTCGAACTTTGCTGCTTTTTCTACTGCGCGGAAAGAGTTTATATTTTTCACTTCAACTTTTGTTCCAAACTTGTCTGTATCGGAAACAGAAAGGTTAAGCTCTACTCGCATTTCTCCTTTTTCCATATTAGCGTCTGACACACCAAGCGTTCGTAAAAGGAGCTGAAGCTCTCGTCCAAATTTTCCTGCATCTTCTGCGCTGTGAATCACAGGTTCTGTAACAAGTTCCATGAGAGGCACACCAGCTCGGTTAAAATCGATTAGAGAAGCTTCAGAAGTGTGTTTGTTGTTCGCTGTATCTTCTTCTAAGTGAATACGAGTAATTTTTACACCCGCCAATTCTCCGCCAGAAACGATCGGATATTTGTATTGAGAAATCTGATAACCTTTTGGGATATCTGGATAGAAATAGTTTTTTCGATCCCACTCTGTAAAGTTGGCGATGTTGGCGCCGATAGCAAGACCAACTTTTATCACATTTTCGATTGCCTTTTTATTCAAGACCGGCAAAGTCCCAGGATGCGCCATACACACTGGACAGATATTTGTGTTTGGATGTTCTTCGTCGGGATTGTTCACGCAGTCGCAAAACATCTTCGAAGCAGTCTTCAATTCCGCATGGACTTCGAGTCCAATAGTTACTTTATATTTAGAATCTTCCATAGAGGCTATTTTAACAGAAAAAGTGTTTTTTATTAAGAGTTGGGAGAATTTTGCTTTTTTAGGTTTTTCTTTTAGAATATTAAAAAACGAGCTCAAAATGGAGACCCACCATAGCACCACCGAAAGACCAAAAAGAAAACAGAATGAGCACCACAGGCTTCCACGTGTTCTGGGAGGAACAAGAAAGTCACCAAAGGGTAATATTCAAAAAGTTGATTTGAAAAAGCACGAGGCTTGGCATACACTCTTTCCAGGATATATGAATGTTCATCAAATAGCTGAAGAACTCAACAAATACTGGATTGACCCCCGATATAAAGTGATCATCGAACCTACGGAGGAATATTTGCAAAAACTTGGGGAACCAAAAGATCGCGAGCCACGCTTGTGATCTTTTTTATGAAGCTTTGACAAAAGTTTTATAAGAGTCTATTGTAAAAGAAAAGCACCTCGCCATGTCAAAGTTCCTAAACCCTACCTGGTCAAAAATTGGCTCTATTATTCTTGGTCTAACCACAGGATTATCATTGACAATATTAATCTTCGTGATGATTCCCTACTACATCGTAGGCAATCACCTTACACTAAGAAATTCGTATGCATTATTTTGTATTCTTTTTTGTGTAATCGTCGCATTTGCATACAGAAAGAAAATATCTTGGCAAAAGCGAGGCTTTTGGTTAAATTCACTGTTGATCGCACTATTTTTTTTATTGTTGTCTGGCTAATTGCAACCGTAACTCTTCTGGACATCAAGTGATCACACGGATAACAAAAGTGCTTCCGCAAGGAGGCGCCCTTTTTTTTATCCTCTTTGACAAAAGGTATAAAAAGTTTATTCTGAATTTAACTAAAGTCCTTTCCCATGAACGCGCAAACAAAAAACCACACCATCGAAAACCACATTAGTATTGCAACGAACAATTTCCCAAAACTACTAAAGCTTACCAGGGTATTATTTATAGTATTTCTTCTTATAGCTTTTGGTAATGTTTTGGCACATCCAGCACCTAAGCCCCTGATCATCTTTCAGGAACTAGTTGAAACATGCTTAATGCTCATACTTATGTTTTTCTTGGCATATGGCTCTGGTTTCCAAAAGCTAAGAAACACAAGCCTATTATTACCGGATTCTTTTTTCTTTCTTTTTGCTCTATTCTTCTCAAGGTCCTTTATTAGAGCAATGGAGACTATTAGGGTCGTGGCCGGTATTAAGGGAATAAAAGAGACCTCAACTCTTGAAACCTTTCTGTTTTTTCTACTTTTCTGCACAGGATTGAGGTACTTATTTTACTACTTAGGTGAAAAGAGGATCTAAGGTTGTGATGCAATCAAAAGGCACATTCGCAAGAACGTGCCTTTCTTTTTTATTATTTTATTTTTTTGCTCGTAGTATCTTCACGATTTCATCTGAGACTTTCTTTACAGAGGCGTCATCGTAGGCAGACATTACAAAAACTGTTTTACCGAGTTTTTCAAATTTCTTTTTTTCTTCTTTTACTCTAGCTTCGTCAACAATATCAACTTTTGTTAAAAGAATTATTTCATCTTTCTTTCCAAGATCTTCATCATAGCCTTCTAGTTCTTTTCTGATATTTAAATACTTTTGCATCATACTTGCCTCGCCATCGGCTGGGTCGGAATTCTCAAAAGATACTAAGTGCAAAATAGCTTTTGTTCTTTTTATATGTTTTAGGAATTTAAGACCAAGACCTTTTCCTTCTGATGCACCTTCGATGATTCCTGGGATGTCAGCAATAACGAATTCCTGTAAGACTCCTAAGTGAGGATCGAGTGTTGTAAAAGGATACGCACCGATTTTAGATTTCGCATTTGTCACAGAATTTAAAAATGTTGATTTACCTGCGTTTGGATAACCAACAAGTCCAAGGTCAGCGAACAGTCGAAGTTCGATAAAAAAGTTTCCGTCTGGACCTTCTTTCCCTGGAGTTGATTCGTAAGGAGTTGTATTTGTAGAAGATTTAAAGTGTTCATTTCCAAGTCCACCTCTCGCACCCTTTAAGATCAGAACTTCTTTTCCATCTTCATCGATATCGTATTGTTCTCCGGTGTCGAGGTTCGTCACCAAAGAACCCACTGGGACTTTAATAAAAAGATCGGCGCCGTTTGCACCTTCGCAACTTTTCTTTCCACCCGCTTCCCCATTCTCTGCTTTAAAAGATGGATCGTGAGAATATTCAGAAAGTAAAGAAGCATCACGTACACCTTTTAGATATACGTCGCCACCATTCCCACCGTTTCCACCGGCTGGTCCTGACCAAGGTTTTGATTTTTCACGAAGCCAACGAACGACACCATCACCGCCGTTTCCTGCTTTCGCGTAAATTTTTAATTCATCTATTAATGCCATAGAATAGTTTTTAGCTTTTAGTGGTTAGCTTATAGTTTTTTATTAGGCTGCTTTATCTAAACCCATATCCTCCTCAGAAGACTCAGATTTTTTAAACCCTTCTCCTAGGTGAGCATCTTCGAATTTAACAGCAAAACCGCCTCTGTCTTCTGCGACAAAAGAAATGTCCCCGTATTCCCTGTTAATTTTATCAACGTGAGATTGCGCTTCTTCTCTTGTATCAAACGTAAGTTTGTCTATCTCATTTTCAAGAAAAAACTTTTGAATTGCGTCTTCTTTTGAAGTAAATTCCCTTTTCTCATTAAATTGTAGATTTGGTGTATTTTCCATATTCTTAAATTAGCTTTTAATTGATAATTTAGCAAGCTCTATCGCATCTTGCTTATCTTCTGTCACACATAGGAATCTTCCATTGTGGCAAAATTTCGCCGTCGGAACTCCGGTGATTTTTTGCAAATCAGCCTCTAAAAATCCTGCCCAACTTTCTGGGAAAGGCTTTTTACTTTCCATAGATTCGGGAGTTTTACGTGTCGCGACAATATTCCATTCGCTTGAACTCCGAGCGCTCGGATAGATGACGTACAGAAGTTCTGGTAAATCAAAAGCTCCGACAGTCACAGCAAATCTGCCATACTGCTTTTCAACGACAATGAATTTTTTATCTTCGGCAGAATCATATATGTTTTTCATATATGAATTTACTTCTGACTGCTTTTTCGCTTTAAGGATACTTTTTTCTAAAACACTTTTCGCTAAAACAACCAGCTTTAGAAAAGCATTGTAGTATTCTTTTTCACTTGCGCCTTCATCTGGATAGTAACTTCCTGCGATATCTTGGAATGTGATCGGAGAAACATTTTTAATATTTGAAGTATAAACATCCATTCCGTTATCTTGCGCATCGATTGGCTGTGCGAGCTTTCTATCTATTTCTTCTACTATTTTTTCATTACCACAAATCTCAATACCAAATTTTTTCCAAACCAAACCAAAAGCCGCAAACGGAACGCCATTCTCTCGTACGCCAGCACCACCCTTTTGATGATGATCAAAAAGATTTTTCTCTGGATTATATTCTCCTCCGACATCAAATACAAAATCACCTTTTTGCATCACTTTTTCATCTCGAGTTCTTATAACTTCATACTCTTTTCCTTTTTGATCTAAATATATTTGTAGAGTGGCGCAAGCAAAAATATCATCAGAATGAAATCCGCCGTTGTGTGTCACTAGAGTTTTTTTAGAATCCCAAAACATTAGTCTTTATCTATAACTTTATCAGCCAACCAATTAAGTACAGAAACAATGAGAGATCCCCACAGAGCGTCCATAAATGTTTCTACGGAGAGGCCTGAAACGACACCAGAAACAAACCAAAAAAATAGGCCGTTTAGAACAAGGGCAAATATACCGAGCGTTAGGATGTTGATCGGCAAGGTTAAGATCTTGATTATTGGCTTTATGATTGTGTGAATGAAAAACAAAACAGCTCCGGCGATAATTGCTGGCAATATTCCCACGACTTCAATACCTGGTACAAAATACGCAGCAGCGATAACTGCGAGTATCAACATCAACCATCTAAAAAATATATTCATAGGTTTTTGTTTATATTATTAAAACAACGAATCAACTACGTTTTTAACATCTCCTCCATCTGCTTTACCTTTTAAATCTTTCATCAAAGCTCCCATAAACTGACCTTTTTGAGCGGCGTCGCTAATGCCCATTTCTGTTTTTTTAGCTTCAGCGATTTTCCGAATCTCGTCGACAGTCATGAGTGTCGGTAAAAATTCTTCCAGAATCTTTAACTCTTTTTCTTCATTTTCTGCCAAATCTGCTCTTCCACCGGTATTGAACTGAGAAATGGAGTCTTTTCTTTGTTTTGAAAGACGAGTGATAACCACCAAAGCCTCTTCATCAGAAAGTTTATCTTGTGGCATTCTTTTTGTCGCCACGAGCTCGTTTGTAAACGCAGAAAGAATACCTTTTAAAACAAGGACTCTTGTTTCGTCTTTTGACCGCATCGCATTTTTAATTTCTTCTCTTATTTTATCTTGCAACATAATAACCATATTTTAACATATTTGTTATAAGAGCACTATTTCACGATCCCTTTATGTCTATCGCTCAGGTGTCATGTAAAAATATACCTTGCACACATTCTCACTAGGAAATATAATCTTCATATATGCAAAAAACACTTATATTTTTAGACACTGAAACGACTGGAAATTTACCCGAGGATAAACTTTGTCAGCTTTGTTATAAAATCGGCGACAAAATAGTTGATGAGATGTATAATCCGCAAAGACCGATATCTATCGAATCTATGGCAGTTCACCATATCACTGAAAAGATGATCGTTGGTAAGCCTGTTTTTAAAAATAGTCCTGAGTATAAAGAGCTCGAAGAACTTTTTTCAAAAGAAGAAAGTGTGATGATCGCCCACAATGCAAAGTTTGATGTAGCGATGATTGAAAAAGAAGGACTAAAGGCTCCCAAAACGATCGATACTTTTCGTGTGGCTCGTCACCTAGATCCTGAAGGAAAAATCTCTTCATACCGACTTCAATATTTACGATACCTTTTAGGGATTGAAGTTGAAGCAACGGCACACGATGCCAAAGGTGATGTTCTTGTTCTAGAAAAACTCTTCGAGCGACTCTTGAAAAAAATAATGGAAACAGAAAATCTATCTCGAGAAACTGCTATTGATCAAATGATAGATATTTCATCTCATCCTGTTCTTTTCAAATATTTTAACTTTGGAAAACATAAAAATGTAAGTGTCGAAGAAGTTGCGAAAACAGATAGAAGCTATCTTGAGTGGCTTTTGAAGCAAAAGAAAGAAACTCCTGAAGACGAAGAAGATTGGATTTATACTATTGAACATTTCCTTGGTTTGTAGTATTTTGGAGACAAAGCACATCACCATGGCAAACTTTGATAAGACCATAGACGAGAACGGTCAAGAGTGGATGGAGCTGTGCGGGAAATTACATCCTTGTAGAACCCTCAAAGAGCCACACGAGATGTTTACAGATGGTGTAGAGGGTATGAGACGTTTTCAAGAACACATGAAAGAAGTTCGAGAAGACTATCATCGTAGAGAGCACGCCAGTTGGCTTGCTACAAGAGATATTGTTCTCCGTTAACCCAAAACCCCACCACCATGGAAAGAACATTACCCAAAACTGTTGAACCGAGCGATGTTTGGATAGATGTCGCAATGCTCATCTGCGTGTTTTTGGTAGTCGCAATAGTGACAGCCATATCTCACTGGCTTTTATGAGACCAACCTAAGTGCGTCGCCCCAGGCGACGCACTTTTTATTTTCTCCCCTTTTAAGTTAAAATACTCTCATGACTATCGTATACATACTTTTGGGACTTATTATCGGATTTATAATTTTCACCCTGTTACAGAAAAATAAAAAAAGTGACGGAGGCGAAGAAAAAGCTTTTCGGTTTTTAGCTGACGAAATGAAAGATATTCGCCGAACACTCGACGAAAGACTTCGTGATTCTGGGAAAGAAATGATGGAATCTTTAAAGTACCAAACAAGCGAATCTCAAAAACTCATCCGAGAGATTACTCGCGAGATAACTGAAGTTAAAGAGACTGGTAAACAAGTTATGGGTTTTACTGATCAACTCCAACAACTTCAAAATATGTTAAAGAATCCAAAAAGCCGTGGAATACTCGGAGAATATTATCTAGAGACTCTTTTGAAAAACACCCTTCCGCCTGGCTCATATCAAATGCAATACAGTTTCCCTAACGGTGATATCGTTGACGCTGTTGTTTTCATCAAAGATAAAATAATCCCGATTGATTCAAAATTCTCTCTAGAAAACTATAATAAAGTTTCTGAGTCTGAAAACTCTGAAGATAAAGTAAGACTTGAAAAACTTTTTGTAAACGATCTTAAAAATAGAATCACAGAAACAGCGAAATATATCCAGCCAGCCGAAGGAACTATGGACTTCGCTTTTATGTTTATTCCCCACGAAGCTATTTATTATGACTTACTCATAAACAAAATCGGAGCGATCGGCGAAGACACAGAAAACTTGATTCAACGCGCCGCTTCAAAATATAAAGTGATCATCGTCTCGCCGACATCTTTCCTCGCATATCTTCAAACAGTACTTCAAGGTTTGAAAGCGATGCAGATAGAAGAGTCGGCAAAAGAAATCCAAAAGCAGGTTGGTGAACTCGGAAGACACTTGAAAGCGTACGAAGACTATCACGATAAGATGGGAAAGAACCTAGGAACTGTCGTGAACCAATACAACCTCTCAAGTAAAGAATTTAAAAAGATGGATAAAGATGTAATGAGAATTTCTGGAGAAGCGGTTAATATTGAAGTTTTTGAAATAGAAAGACCAAAGGAAGATTAATACAAAAGCCCGGCGCTTCGCGCCGGGCTTTTGTATTTTAAAGTTAATTTCATATATTTGACAAATTACTATTTTTAGTGTATAAGGAAGGAGAAGTACATTAAATTTCAACTCAAAAACCCCCAACCAATAATGAAGAAGCTGGCGTCTCTTTTCTTTTCTGCTATTTTCGCCCTGAGTGGTGCAATAGCCCAACAGAATTTCCAGAACATCATAACTGATGACCTGGTAGAAAACACCAAGGTCCCTTCCAGGGTTGACTACCTCGTAGCCAAACCAAAGTCGGAAAAGCCAACTAATGCCATCATTGAAGTCGATGGTGAGCCCACTGAGATATTTGGACAACTCAAACAGGTGTCTAAGGGTCTCGTGGCATCGAGCTATGTTATCGGTACGAATCCCGATACTATCGGGTTACCGAACAAGGACTACACCATGAAGGGTGCTATTCTCTATAACAACAAAGGTCAGAAGCTTGAGTGTCTGATCATCGACCTGGCGGATTGTGAGTGCGGACCAAAAACAGATATCGCGTTTAACCGCGACTCAGTTACAGCGAACATGGTTCCGACACACAAAATGATCGCCTACCTTACGGATGTAGAATGGAAACACGAAGGTGCACGCATGTCACCTAGGATTCCCTCTATGGCGATCGATACGGTAGACAGTTCACCCATGTCGACATACAAGCTTGCTGTTTGGACTTTAGACGGTGCGATTTGTGAAGTCTTTCCTCTTGAACTCACTCGGGTAGAAGGACTCACCATCTCGAACGTGTACGAAGTTTCCCTTCGACATGGATCACGATTCAAAGAGACCTCCGAAGGAGATACGTTTGATGGCAAATTGGTACAAGCCTATCTTGTCCTCAAACAACACAACGAACCAGTTGTGACGAAGGGTGAGAAGAAAAACAAGCACAAGAAACGTACGAAGATATGATCTTGTGACAAGAACGAACAGAGGCGA
>CAZJZW010000017.1:0-14790 GCA_964550665.1 uncultured Candidatus Saccharibacteria bacterium | reverse complement strand
AATTACACAAAACAAAAGAAGAACTAGAAAGAAGAAATCTAAAGATTCATTTTGAATAAAAGATGGGGTTCTTTATTATTCAAAACTTTTAATATTTTTACCTATTTTTTGATTTTCTGAGGTTTTATTTTTTAAAATTTCAATCATTTTTTCTGTATCGCCTGTTTTCAATATCTCCTTAAATTCTTCGAATTTATCTTTTTCAAAAAAATAAATCTGGAGACCTTGATTAATCATAAAATCTAAAGAGGAATCAACCTCTATTTTTTCAATTGGTTTGATGTTGGATCGACTTATCCATTCGTCCTCACCCATGCCTTTCTCGGGGTCAAAATCAAAATAGTCTGAATCTAATTTATAAACTGCACCACCTTTATCATTTTCTAAAAATTTTTCCTTGTCGCCGATAATAAAATATGGAATTCCATTTATTTTACCGAGATTGGCCCAACTATCACTAAATCCTGTAAGAAACGCACCCGCTAAAGCAATATCTGGTGTCGCAAATACAACATCACCCTCTTTGTCATCTCTCCGGCTTTCAGATCTCATTTGAATTTCCTCTATGTCTCTATTGAGTGAGGCATGATAAAGAAAATTTGGTTTTTCTTTATTTTTTGATATTCGGCTATCCATATTTTCCATGTGCGCGCACTAGGATTCGAACCTAGGACCATTCGTGTATAAGACGAACGCTCTACCAACTGAGCTATGCGCGCATAACCTTTGTTTACTTGGTTAATACAACGTAGTTTATACCAAAAAAACATTTTTATCAAACAAAAAACCGCCCCAGGATTCGGGGCGATTGAAGGGTGGAAAAGGGCTCAGTCTTTGTACTGATCCCTAATGTGATCTGGAACTTTGTAAGTGCGAGTAGGGTGACCCTGGGGTCTATGTGCAAAAGGTGCCCCAGAGAACATACGAGATGTATCGCGGTTTATCGACAAAGGAATTTTCTCTTGCTCTTCTTTAGTGGTTTCCTCGACAACAAGTTTTTCTTTTTCTGTGTGTTCCATGTGTTGAAGGTGCTGGTACCGATGGATTATATACAAAGTTTTTAAATAAGTAAAATAAAAGTCCGCACATTTCGTGTGCGGACTTTTATTTTACTTTAATTCTTCTTTTAACGGTTCGTCAGTTTTTGTTGGCTTTAAATCTTTTTTCGGAAGTTCTTTAAGAGGGATACCATGCTTTTTCAAAAATTCATTGTATTCATATTGTTCAAGAGTTTCTTTTTCAATTAAGATTTTTGCCATATCATCCAAGACTGCTCGTTTTTCAGTTAGAACTTTTTCTGCCGTAACCAAACCTTCATCAATCAATTTCTTAACTTCCTGATCAATAGTGTCTGACATCTTTTCGGAATATTCATTTCCAAAACCTCGTCCATACATAGCTTCAGAGTCGCGACCTTCGAGTGCTAGTGGACCGATGACGTCTGACATTCCCCACTTCGTAACCATAGACCTAGCGAGTCGCGAGACGACTTGTAAATCGTTCGATGGACCAGTTGTAATATCTCCGAAAACCATTTTCTCCGCAACATACCCACCAAGCGTTCCGGCGATATCATCTTTAAATTCTTTTCGATTATTTAAATATCTTTCTTCAAGAGGAAGATTCATCGTATATCCTCCAGCTTTTCCTCGAGAAACAATAGTAACCTTATGAACTGGATCTGCATGTGGAAGAACAGACATAACAAGCGCATGTCCTGCTTCGTGATACGCCACGATTTTCTTTTCATCAGCATTCATCAAGTGACTTGTTCGCTCTGGTCCGATCATTACCTTATCAATAGAGTTTATAACGTCCGCTGCAGAAACTTTCTTTCTGTTGTCCCGCGCAGCTCGTATCGCAGCTTCATTCATCAAAGAGTAAAGATCAGCACCAGAAAAACCTGGTGTTCGTTCTGCGATAAGTTTTAAATTTACATCGTCTTCCAGTGGCTTCTTTCTTGCGTGAATAACCAAGATCGCTTCTCGGTCAGCTCGATCTGGCAAATCAACCATCACTCGGCGATCGAAACGTCCTGGTCGGAGAAGTGCGTTGTCTAAGACATCAGATCTGTTTGTCGCAGCGATCACGATCACCTTTTGGTTTTGTTCGAAGCCATCCATTTCAGTTAGGATTTGGTTTAGTGTTTGTTCTCGTTCGTCATTCCCTCCTCCAACACCACTTCCTCTTTTTCTTCCCACGGCGTCGATTTCATCGATAAACACAATAGACGGCGCAGCTTTTTTCGCCATAGTAAAAAGATCTCGAACACGTGATGCACCAACTCCAACAAACATCTCGACGAAGTCAGAACCAGAAAGATGGAAGAATGGAACATTTGCTTCACCCGCCACCGCTCGCGCTAAAAGTGTCTTTCCTGTTCCTGGCGCACCTTCAAGAAGAACTCCTTTTGGAATATCAGCACCAATATCAATAAACTTTTTTGGATTTTTAAGAAAATCCACTATCTCCTCGAGTTCTTGCTTTGCTTCTTTCACTCCAGCAACATCTTTAAAAGTTACTTTATTTTTATCATTTGGATCAGTGATTTTCGCTTTTGATTGTCCGAAAGAAAAAGCCTGCATTCCCTGACCTTTTGCTTGTCTCATGATAAACCAAAAGAATATAACGATAAAAAGAATTGGAATAAGTATTGGCAAAATATTTAGAAGCCAGAATCCGAAACCTGATTCACTTTTTATTTTAATATCTGCTTTTGATAGCGCTTCGGTTTGCACGCCATAGTTTGAAAGAGTTTCCGTTAGTGACGCTTCTCGCTCTTTTTTAGAAACGTACTTTGTTTTCGCTTCGTCGTTTAACGTGATTGAAAGCTTATCACCTTCAACTAAGATAGTTCCTACTTCGCCTTGATTAATAAGAGTTGAGAGAAACGAAAGAGAAATGTCTTCTGGTTTGGCTGATTTCTTTTCTACAACAAGAGAATAAAGTGCTGTGAAGGCTAGAAATACAAAAAAAACTGACCAAAGTTTGTTCATAAAGCTCCCTGACTTACTGTTTTTAGTTTTTTTACTATTATTTTTAGACATTTGATTTATTTGCTTATCTTTGGCTTAATTGTCGTGCCATTATACAATATAATGAGTTTAATATAAACACCTTATGACTTTACTTCAAAAGAATAAAAAGGCAAGCTTTAACTACGAGATTCTGGAAAAATATACCGGTGGTCTTTCTCTGTTTGGATTTGAAGTGAAAGCGATAAAACAAAATGTTGGCGGGTCTATAAGTGAAGCGTATGTAAAAATACTCGGGAATGAAGTTTTTTTGGTTGGGGCGCATATTCCTACATATCAACCTAAAAACACCCCAGAAGACTACAATCCGTACCGAGAAAGGAAGATCCTTCTAAAGAGAAGTGAGATAGAAGAGCTCCAAAAAAAGATGAAAGAATCTAACTTGACAATAGTGCCTATTTCATTGTATAATAAAGGTAGGTATATAAAGATAGATATTGCGCTGGCGCGTGGTAAGAAAATCATTGATAAACGTCAGAGTATAAAGAAGAGAGACATCGAAAGAGATTTAGGAAGAAGGTTGAAGAATTAGTCTTCCCTTCCTTTCGCGAGTCCTTCGCTAAAACATGAGAAAAATTTTGTCATGTTCTAGGGGATGATTGGTCTTGATATTTGAAAATTTTTAATATGTGCATGTAAAGCTTTGGTAACTTTTTAAACTGCCTTAAAACCTTAGATGCAAAATCTAACGGATTAGTAAAATCTCCAATCCAAAAGGTTAGAGGTTTTGCTCTAGCATAAATATTTGCTAGTGCTTATGGGCTCGACTTTCGATAAAGTCTGTAAGTATCATAAAATCGAAATAAGCTTCCGGCGTTCTCGCCCGGCTGATGAAAATAAAGAGATCGATATATAACTGTTTTGTTTGTTCTTAAGGTTATATATTTAAAACAAAAAACAATACTAAACATGTAGACTCTTATTAAAAACTCATTTACACGCGGGTTCGATTCCCGCCATCTCCACTCGTAAAAACATCAGCGCCTTTTGGGCGCTTTTGTTTTTTGAGTGGAGATGAGCAAAGCACTTTCGTGCTTTGCGTGCGGGAATCGAAAGCCGGAGCGTTATGCGAATTTATGAGCATCGCGAGGCGGGGTCGAGAGTTCTTAGATTTTTTCGAACTTGTGAGAAAAAAGCTTAGAAACTCGTGACCGATCCGCCATCTTTATTACGATTGCACCCACCTTACAAAAATGTTTAAATAAAAACAAACCCCGGAACAATGAGCAATATAAACGGACCACACACAAAAGAAGAGCCTTGCTCTTTCATTATCGTGCTTAACCAAGAAGAGGTTGCAAAAGACGAAAGTCCTGAGCAAATACTCTTCTACATCACAACACCGCCAAAAGAAGGTGTAACGGTGAATAAAAAGAAAGGTACGATAGAAGTTGATGGTGGTTCTATAGAAAGAAGCATCTACGAACCCTGCCCGATCACTTCCTATAAAACAAAGTGTGGTGCAACCTTTTCACCACCAGCACAATTCGTAGAAAAAGTCACCCGTCTTGACGGCACACCTCTGAAATAACCCCTACCCCAGACCAGGCTAGCCTTGGTCTTTTCTTTTTTACTTTGCTTCTCGTTAGGAATATAATATAAGTATTATAATAATCCTCGCTTTTGCGAGACAATATAAATTTATGGAAGTAAATATTTTAGCAATATTAGCGTGTGGAGTTGTAGCGATGATTGTGGGAATGGTTTGGCACAGCAAGGCACTTTTTGGAGATAGATATATGAAAGCGATTGGCGCTGATACGAATATGTCTCCAGAGAAAATGAAAGAGATCCAAAAAGATATGTGGCAACTATATGTTACGCAATTCGCTTTAGCACTTTTCCAAGCTTATGTATTGTCTGGTTATATTATCAGTGAACCAGGAGTTGGAGGATCTTTAAACGCGGTGTGGATTTGGGCAGGATTCGTAATGCCAACAATTGCAGGCGCTGCAATGTGGAGTGCGCGACCACGAAAGATGGCATGGCAAATTTTCTTAATTTCTTCTGGATACCAACTGGTAGTATTAATACTATTTGGAATGATCTTGAAGGCTTGGATATAAAACTATTTAACAAAAGCCCCGCCTTCGGCGGGGCTTTTGTTTTTGATAAAGAAAAACCCACGCTAGGTGGGGGGAAGGATTTCAACATCTTCTTCAGGAAAAACAATCTTGATATGGTCTTTTAAACTAAGAATTGGTTTATGCCGATTATGATCATCTTCTAAGAGTATCTCTATTCCTCTCCAGAAAAAAGATACCCGAGAAACAAAATGGTATTTTAGTAATTCTTTGGATAGATAAGTATGCACGAGAGAAAGACTCTCTTTGCTTTTGTTTTTACTTACGCCGTGTATTTTGGGTACTCTATCCGGATAAAAATCAACTAAACCACAGAAACAAAGTCTTTGATCTTCTGTCTTAAGGTGGATAAACTTTTTATTAGGAAAATCTAAGTCGCTTAGAGAAATGACTTTGGTTTTCATGATAATACGTATTTAGTGCCATTCTACTAGTTCTTAGGATTTTCACAAGAAAAAAGCCGTTTCGGTTTGTTAACCGAAACGGCTTTGGAAGCCTAGCTTCCGTGAATACCACGCAAAACCTCCTTCTTTGATTCTGATTCTCCCCTCCCTTCACAACGAATGTAGACTAACTCTTCCTCTTCTTTTTGAGAGAGAATGGTCTTCACAACCACAAGTGGTGATAGCGGAATAACAGAGACTTCTTCTTGCCCCAATGTTTTATGTGCTGTTTGTACCATTATCCTAGTGGTTTTTGTTTCTTATTTTTCACGAAGCTTCTGTAGCCGACAACGATGAGTATTGTTACCGTCACAAGTAAGATAGCCCCTTTCGGTATACTTACTTGGTCATTTAACCAAATTTCTACGGTGGTAAAAAAACTGAGTGTCATGATTTTGTGGTTTGGTGTTTTAAAGAGCTGGTTCCAGGTGAAGGATTATGATAGAAAACTTGTTTTTTGTCAATAAACTGGTTTCCGAGCACACTGTGAAGTAATTTTTTGATATAATTTAAAAATGAACGAAGACACACAAAATGAAATTTGGGTCAAAGAAAACGGCCTACTAGAGAAACTTAAGCTTGAAAACCCTGACGACTTTAAGATACCTAAAAAAAATCAAATTGATCTACTGGAACATATTGGAATATTGGGAAAAGAGAAAAATTTACCATCAGGAACAATAAAACTATTCCCTAGTGATTTTATAGTGGAAGAAATACAAGAAGATGGAACTATTATTGAAGTAACAAAAACTGTAGACCAAAATGATAAAGAGGGTGATACAACCTACGCAGAGCTTGTAAAAATTAACCAAAGTACAACAGACTGTATAAGAGAGATATCTAAAATTCTAAAAATTAAATCGGACCAGATTGGCTATGCGGGAATGAAAGATACCGCCGCTTTAACATCTCAGCTTATAAGTATTCGTGGGTCTAAAATTGAAGAAATAAAAAAAATACAACATAATTCTTTTTTTCTTAAAAATATAAGAAAAGGTAAAGGTGTTGTTTCTGTGGGTAAATTAAAAGGAAATAGATTTTCTATTCTAATAAGAACTAGAGGTCTTGTTGACGAAAAAAAGATGGTAGAAAAAATTGAAAGAATAAAACAACATGGTCTTATAAATTTTTATGGGCCACAAAGATTTGGGTCTCCAAGATACATAGGACATATCCTTGGAAGAGAAATTTTTAAAGGTGATGTCGACAATTTATTAAACCTCGTTGTCTCAAAAGAGAGTGACTTTGAATATCCATACTTTACAAAAATAAGAAGAAAAATAAAAAATCTTTCCAATTTGAAGGACATCGAGTCAGAAATTAGACACCTACCCTACACGTTTCAGTATCCCCTTGAAATAATAAATAGTATTTTAAAAGATGGCTATGATAAATCAAAAGAAAACTTTATACAGACAAGAAAAGATCAAATAAACCTTTGGTCAAAAGCTTATGCTAGCTACATAGCCAATATTATATTATCTAAGATGGAAATGGGTGAAATAAAAGAGCAAGAAAAATTATCATTACTTTTGAGTAAAGAAAATAACGACTTTGAGTTATATAGAAGTTATTTAAAAAACGATGACACTATGTTTTTTCGAAAAAACATCCAAGAATCATTTAGATCATTGTATTTAATATCAAACAACGCAAGTATTCCAACCAGAATCCAACCTAAAAATATAAACTACAGAATAGAAGATTGTGGGGTTTATATATCTTTCGAGCTTGAAAAAGGTGCCTATGCAACAACCTTTTTGATGGAAATATTTGATATTTTTTCAGAAAAAGATACTTCGGAGCTTAACCAAGAAATATTTGATACAAAAGAAAAACTAGCCTTAGAAAGTATAAAAGAAATATTTTCTAAGTTTGAAATGAAAAAGACCGCCTAGTTTGCCTGGGCGGCCCTTTTTCAATGTGGGAACTTATTCGTTCTCCACAATGAATATTTCGGGTTCTTTTTCAGAGTTGACCCGAAGACTGATCATATCAACAGAGTTGGCTTCGAGTTTGGATGTATCAATGTGTGCAACATTGATAGTTATCAAGCCATCGTGGTTCAGCCATACATGGCAGTTCTCCCAAGCCAAACCCAGAAGATCGATCACTCCTTTCTGGTGAAGAGTATCCAAGATGTCCTCCGCCTGATCATCAGAAGTAAAACTGATCACCAGAGAGTACATTTTGTCATTGTCTTTCTTATACAAATGAACATCGTCGATGACCATCTTAAGCCTTACCAGATCTTCGAAGAGCTGTGAGAAGGTAGTGAGTTTGGAGCCCTTCGACTTCTCAGAGGTGAAGAGTTTGACTCCGCTATCCATACGCTCTCGACCGGTCGCATCTCGGCGATCTCTCACCATAGCTTTTCCTGCGAACTTCGCCTGTGCGATCTGACGACCGACAACCCGGGCTTCATCTCGCAAGACCTCATGAACACCTCTTTCGATCATATCCATTGCCCGTTTCGGGTTTAACCGAAACTTGAGAAGAACTTTGTTAGGGGTCATCTTCTATGATGGTTTTGTTGGGTTTATACTTTTTCGCTCGTTATTATAGTCTATTTATATGTTTTTGTCAATAGAGAAAATCTTTGTTCTTTTGATTGAAAAAGTTGTTGCTGGAAAAGATAAGTCGTGGACCAAACTTCTAACATATGTTCCTGAAGAACAGATCATACTCGCTTTACCAATTAAAAAAATCTCTTCTTCCTTATCGCCTAGATTTCCTTCCCATATTTTTAAAATTTCTTCTTGCCTAAAGTCTCCTTTAACCAAAGATACTCTCCTTTTTATTTCTTCTAAAAGATTTTTGCCTGATAATTCTCTAAATCCTAAAAATTTTATTTCATAAATCTCAACTTCCCTCTCTGGTAAATCAAAAACATCTCCGTCTTTTGTTTTTTGAAAAAGTGGGACGCCGTCTATCGTCTTTGAAGAAAACGGTGGATATGATTGAGTTCTTTTTCCTTGAAACACTAAAATTTCTTTTTCTAAATTTTGTCTGATCAAATTTTCTTCTACATCTTTTGAGATAGAAATCCCCAAAAGATCATATGAATCTGTTTCAAAGCCAAAAAGCATCTCAAATTCGTATTCTTTGTCCATCCCTAGGTATTCATCTTTTTTCTTACACTCTTCACCGGTGAGAACAAGGAGTTCGCCTTCTGCCATCGGATCCAGACGACCAGCATACGTCATAGGAACATCGGCATATTCTGGTAATTCTAAACGAAGCCTATTTAGGGCTTCTAAGGGAGTTTCTCCAAGATTTTTATATATCCTTAAAACAGACTCTAACATCCTAATAGTGGCAAGAAGCAGTCTTTCATTACGCCCACCTATTTAACTAAATAATAATGCATCAAGACATACAGACCGAGTACTAAGCGACTGCGGCCACTATCCGGACATGTATTGACTTAAAGGCAATAATACGCTAAAATTCCCAAACATCATAACAAATTACAATAGATTTTGGATACAAGAATTAACAATCAAATAAGATCACTCGAGGTTCGTCTTTTAGACGGCGTTTCAGGCGAAAATTTAGGAGTCGTCAAAACTCGTGATGCAATAGCCATGGCCCAAGAAAGGGGTCTTGATCTGATTGAAGTTTCTGATAAATCTGTCCCGCCTATTGCAAAAATAATGGATTATGGTAAATTTCAGTACGAGCAGAAAAAGAAGGCTAAAGATATAAAGGCTAAGGCCCACACTACCGAAACAAAGTCTTTACAGATTAAGGTAGGTACTGGTGAGGGAGATCTTGAAATGAAGGCTAACAGAGCTTCACAGTGGCTTAAAGAAGGTCACCGAATTAAAGTTGAATTATACCTTGTCGGTAGAACAAAGTTCACAGACAACAAGTTTAAGCAAGAACGACTTGAAAGAGTCCTCAAGCTCATAACAGAAAACTTTAAAATTTCTGAGCCTTTGAAGCAAAGCCCAAGAGGCGTGATGGTTACTATTGAAAGAGATAATACTAAAAAGGTTAAAGCTGAAGACAGCAAACCTGTAGAAAAACATGAAAACAAATAAATCACTAGCAAAAAGAATACGAATCACAAAAAGCGGTAAGCTAAAAGCTCGAAAGCCTGGTTTTAACCATTTTAACTCTCGACAATCACGAACAAAGCAACTAGAAGGACGAGTAGGTCTTGATATGGTGATGACTGCAAAAGACAAAGCTAGATTTTTTCCACACAATAACCTTCGAGTACGAAAGCCAAGAGTAGCCGTCGAAGCGAAATAAAGATACTTTATACTAAATACTAAATACTTTATATGACAAGAGTTAAAAGAGGTACAATTAAAAACAAGCGGAGAAAGAATGTCCTTGCCCAAGTAAAAGGATATCGTTTTGGCCGAAGCAAGAAAGAAGGAATGGCTACTGAAGCTATTGCGCACGCAGGAATGCACTCTTTCGCTCACCGAAAAGACAAGAAGGCTGACCGAAGAAGACTATGGCAAACTAAGATCAACGCCTCTGTCCGAGCACTCGGGATGACTTACTCAAGATTTATCGAAGCTCTAAAGAAAAAGAAAGTAGAAGTTGATAGAAAGGTTCTAGCAGACATCGCTCTAAACAACCCAGAAAGTTTCAACCGAATATTTGATCAAGTTAAATAATAAAATCCCCGCAATTGCGGGGATTTTATTATTTAACTTTTACTGGCAGAATATTGGTTTACCATTTTTATCGTAGCCGATAATAGCACCTTCGGCACAGTCATTGTCATCACCTTGATCACCACAGAAGATTGGGTTACCCGTAGCATCGTAACCTATGATGGCACCTTCTGCGCAATCGTTTTCTCCAACATCATCTCCGCAGAATATTGGATTGCCGTTCGCATCATAGCCAATTATTGCTCCCTCTGCACAATCTTTATCAATATCACCCTTAAAGTGAGCATAGCTTGTTGTGTATTTTTCAACTTCTGGAGTAGTTAGCTCATATACTTTGACTTCAGTATTTGATAGATTGTTGTCGTTATAACTTTGAGTTACAAACCATCTGATTTTCTTTAAAGATAATCTTGTATGATGTTCTGGATTCTGAGTACTTGCGTTTGCATATGAGAACACTATAAATTCTTTTGTTCCATTTGCTGGAATATTAGCTACTTTCATTTGTCCATCACCTGTTGGTGTTACTCCATCTAGGTTTGAATTAGCGATTACCAAATCTGGTGACAGTAAGCCGTAAATACTCGAGATTGTAGCTGCGTTTGGACCAGAGAAAGAATAGACAGGTGAAGCTGTTTGGGCACTTACATTTGGAAAATCTTCGAGTTTTGAGTTTTGGAAATAGTTAGATCCTTCTGGAAACGTAAAGCCATCTTTAATAATTGAAATAGGTCTGCTACAAGTGTTTTTTATTTTAAAACCGATAACAAACATATGTTTAGAAAGCCCATCAAAATCTTCTGTGAAATTTGCTGGATCAATAAAAGTTGTGTGATTATTTGATGCTGGTAAAAGTCTAATACAGTTTGTTGTAGATCCAAAAACTTGGGCTTCTTGTCTTTTACTTCCAAATAAAGACATTGGTTCTTGTTCACCTCCTTTTACAAAATTTGTAAGACTTAATATAGCTTGTGTGTTTACAACTGAAACTACTGCTATAAGACCCACAACCCCTGCGATAACTTTATTTTTAGTAAAAAACTTCATAGTTTGTTTAAATATTTTTAATGTATTAATTATACCTCCTCATCAATAATAGTAATTCTGAGAATAGTTAATTCTGGGGAAAACAAAAAACGCCATCTTTGGCGTTTTTTGTTATGACCGACTCTTTAATATTTCGAGTAACTTTGAAACTAGTTTTTTCGGATCTTTTTCGAAAACTATGGGTTTGTCTGTTCTACCCTTTTTGCCGATAATCGCTTTGATTATGTCATCTGTGCCCCAGGCTCCTTCAAGCACTCCTACTGGCTTTCCTTCTTCATAGGCCATAGTGAACTCATGTATCGTTCCTACGCGCCCACAGCCGATAATAACGGCGTCTGAAGACTTAGTCATAAGTAAGTCGCTTCCCGTGTAGCCAAAGCCGGTATAGACGATAATATCGTGAGCGTTGTCCGGTAAACGGTAAGCTTCTTTGTGCTCTCTTCTACTGCCGGCTGGGGAGAACATAAGGGTTTGCCCCCCTGATTCTTTTGCGCCTGTCGCTGCCCAAAGTGGAAATCCGGAACCGGCACCAGTTATCAGAACACACCCGTGTTTAGCGATTTCTTTGCCGATTTCTTTTGCTTTATCTAAAGAATCAAGACCGCAGGAATTTGTTTCCACCGCTCCGGCAATACATATTTTAAATTTTTCAGAACGTTCTTCCATATTTTTATTATACTAAAAATCTAATTCTACTTCTTGGAATTTTTCTGGAACAAATGCGTTTAAGCCTAGGTTATCTTTTAATCGCTGGGCAAAAAACATCGCAACGCTTGGTTCACCCATCGCTATGAATATTTTTTTAACATCTTTTATATGAGAAACAAAATCAAATAGATTATCCGCATCTCGGTGACCTGAATACCCTTTTATCATTTTAATTTGAGCTTTTACTTTTACCGGTTCATCAAAAATCATGATCTCTTTCGCACCTTCTAGAAGGAGTCTGCCAGGTGTTCCTGGGGTTTGAAACCCTGTGATCAAAATTGTTGCGTTTGAATCAGTAAGATAGTTTTTCTCGTGGTGCATCACTCGCCCACCCGCAGACATACCAGAGCCAGCCATGATTATCTTTGGATTTGGAGCAGCTAAGATAGCTTTTGAATCTTTTGTCTTTTCTGTTTCTCGAAGACCTTTAAATTTAAAGATGTCGTCCCCAGAAGAAATATCTTTTCTGACGGCCTCTTTGAATAAGTTCTTGTGTTTATAGAAAACGTCAGTGACTTTTATAGCGAGAGGTGAATCAACAAAAATAGGCATACTTGGTATCTCGTTTGCTTCTGCCATTTCGTTTAATTCATATAAAAATTCTTGCGTTCTTTCTAGGGAAAAGATCGGAACAACCAAAGTTCCCTTTTTCTTATGGTTTTCTAATATAACATTCTTTAAATTTTCTTTTCGCTCACTTCGCTCTTCGTGGTTTCTATTTCCGTATACACTTTCCATCACAACATAGTCAGCAGAATCCACAAATTCAGTGTCTGCCAAGAGTGGAGACGGCGAATTCCCTAAATCCCCTGTAAATAGAATCTTCTTTCCGTTGTACGTAATCTCATACATCGAAGATCCCAATATATGTCCTGCGTCTTTTAGGAAAATATTAAATCCTTTTCCCAAATCGTGATTTTGATGATATTCAACTGTATCCCAAAGGCTGAAAATATGGTGAACAACATTTTCAGAGTAAATCTTGTCTAAATGATATTGTTTGCCACTTTCGGACTCGGAAAGAATGTGTGCTGTATCTTCAAGCATAACTCGAGAAAGATCTTTTGTGGCAGGAGTACTTAAAATCTTTCCTTTAAAACCATCGTAGATAAGTTTAGGTATTCTACCTATATGATCTGTGTGAGCGTGAGTTACTAATAAATAATCAACTTCGGAAGGGTTATACGGGAAAGCTTCCCAGTTTTCAACTTCTGCCATTTTAGAACCTTGTTCAAGTCCACAATCAACAAGGATCTTTATTTCTTCGCTATGAAGAAGAAAATTAGCTCCTGTCACGCTCCCTGCGCCACCGCAAAATTTAAGTTTTAATTTATTAGACATGTTATATTTTAAAAGGATCTTTATTCCTCTCTATCTTGTATTTTCTGATAAGATACATAAAACCAATAATACCGCCGAGTGCTCCAAAAGCTAAGTCACTAAATGAATCTGGAATACTGGCAAGCACTTTCACATCGAAAAATCCTTGGACTGTAAATTCCATTATTTCCCAAAGGAGTGCGATGATAATAACCATAAGTAAGATAACTCGAAAAGCTTTTGCGCTATTACCCTCTTCAATCCAAAGCACACATTTCTTATAGATAAACCAAAAAGAAAAAAGAGACGCAGTAAATCCTCCAAGAAAGTGCATCAGCATATCAAACTCTTTAATAGAGGAATACCAGAAGAAAAAATTTGCTAAACTATTCAAAATAAAAACAAAAAAAAGCCAAAGAGAAAAAGACTTAAAGAATTTCTGTCTGATATTTACCATATAGACTATATTCTACTAAATTAAAATGAAAAAACCCATCCCAACGAGTGGAATGGATACTTTTTACGGCTATCAAGATGTATTATCCTAGCTTTTTAGCCTAGGTGGGTGCGAAGTGAAATATTCCACGGAACACTTCAACATACTGCTCCCATATAATACTTGTCTAGATAATAATCTTAAATAACCGTACATGTATTTTATACTGTGGAAAAATAAAAAACAATATTTACAACATAAAAAAAATTCACTTTAGTAAAAAATAAATAAAATAGCCCCGCAGGCAAAGCCTGCGGGGCTATTTTATTTATTTTTTACTCAAACATTCCATCTAAATTAACATCATGAAGAACTTTTTCGTTTATATGAGTATATTTGATTATTTCTTCTGGTTTAAACCAAATATTTATTTCTCTTTCTGATTCTTCTGGTTTATCTGTGCAGTGAATTAAATTTCTTACTGACCGAGAGTCAAGATTTGCTAGCTGGTATGAGTCCGTGGTCAGATCCCCTCGTATTGTTCCCACATCTGAAGTTAAAGGCTCTGTTCCTCCAACTAATTTTTTAACCACACCGACAGCTTGAGTGCCTTCTACAACCATCGCCACGATCGGTCCAGAAGTCATGAAATTAACAAGTCCTCTGATAATATCTCTACCGTATTCAATAGCTTCTTTTTCTACTGGGCGACCAGCCTGCTTTAAGTTTTCTACTGTCTTTGTCCCCTTTTCAAGACACCAAGCATCGTCTTTTCCATAGTGGTCCAAAACAGACTTTTCATCTGCTTTAAACATTTTCATGGCAGAGATTTTAAGACCTGTTCGTTCTATTCTTTTGATAATTTCACCGATAAGAGACCGTTGAACCCCGTCGTGTTTGATTATGATGAAAGTTCTTTCTTGCTTTGAATCCATAATTTAAAATTAGATTTAACTTGTTAATAAGGTGATATTAGCATTTTGAGAGAGAAAATCAAATAAAAAAGAACCCCGCACATGTGTGCGGGGCGAAAGTCAAAAGGATCAAAAACGTCACCAGAGTCAGTTGCGAGAGAAC
>CAZJZW010000016.1:4248-16809 GCA_964550665.1 uncultured Candidatus Saccharibacteria bacterium | reverse complement strand
CTTAATTTCTATTTTTGAGAGTTCTCCCAACTTCTGAATATCTTCGTTTGTCATACCGCAATAGTAGCTCAAAAATGACTTTTTTGGAAGCTCGAAAAGAAAAACCCTGCTCTAAATTTAGAGCAGGGTAAAATATCTGGTTACATTTTCGGCTGGGTAAAATAACTTGGTTTTTACCAATCCATCGTCGCTACGCCAAACTACTAAACGATTCTGAGTGCCATCTCCACGCCGACGATCCCTTCGCCAACTTGCAAGTTCAGGGTGATCAAACGTATTCCTTGCATCAAACGAGGGTGAAACACCGGAAAGACGTTCCATTACAGCAGACTGAAAATGAAAGATTATTTTACCGGCTTCTGTTGAAAAATATCGATCTCCGTAGGCCGAATAAATCATACGATAACAATCATCTTCTTGTATTTCAAATCTGTGCAGTAATGGACCAACAAAACATTCACCTTGTGTAAACATTTTTGCCATGGCATCTAAAAGTCCTCCGACAAGCCCACGCCACCCTGCGTGGCAAATACCAATTTGGGTTTTATTCCAGAAGGCGACCATGGCACAATCAGACCCATACGATATGAGCCCAAGATTTTTTTCAGACGTTATCATCCCGTCACCATTTTGCCATTTTTGGGTATTCAAATTAACATTATTAATAATAGTACTATGTACCTGTTTTTGAATGAGCAGCTTCATGGTGGTGCTTTTTTACAATTCTACACGAAAGCTTTTATATTTGCGATATGACTAGTATTTGTCGCTTTGTTTCTTTTATTGAAAAAGTTTCTCAAACCCTTTTTCATCTAAAATTTCCACTCCTAATTTCTGTGCGTCGTTAAACTTAGAACCTGGATCTTCTCCCGCCACCACATAACTCGTATTTTTAGAAACGCTACTTGCGACTTTTCCGCCTAGATCTTTTATTTTTTTCTTGGCTTCGTCACGTGACATATTTTTTAACGTTCCGGTCAAAACAAAAGTAAGTCCAGCGAATTTACTTCCCCCTGCTTTTATTTTTTCAATATTTAAAAATGGCAAAAGCCCTGAAAGCTCTAGTGAATTATCTTTATTGGAAAACCAATCAATCACTGACTGCGCGACGACGTCCCCCACACCTTCAATTTCTGAAAGCTCTGGGAAAGTTGCTTTTGTTAATTTTTCAAAAGTTCCAAAACGCTTTGCCAAAAGATCTGCTGTTTCTTCACCGACATGACGGATTCCAAGTGAATAGATAAATTTATTTAAAGAAACTTTTTTAGATTCTTGTATTGCTTCGAGCAGGTTGTTTATAGATTTTTCTTTAAAGCCTTCAAAGCCTGTTAAATCCCCGGCTTTTAATTCAAAAATATCTTTTCGCTCTGTCACCAATCCTTGATCCATTAAAAATTCAACTATCTTGTCCCCTAGACCTACGATATTCATTCCTTTTTTTGAGACAAAGTGAATCATCTCTTCTCGTTTGATCACTGCATTTTTCTTATCTTTAATAAACCAAGCAGCAGATATATCTTTACCCACCCTTTCTTTTGCGATTTCCCAATCATGCTTTTTTGCAAATTCTGGAATTGAAAATTTCTTTTCTTTACCTGTTCGAAGATTTGTGAGAACAGATAAAACTTCAGGAATAATATCTCCAGCTTTTCTTATGATTACCGTGTCACCGATTCGGACACCCAACCTATCTATTTCATCTTGGTTGTGAAGTGTAGCGCGAGATACTGTTGAACCCGCGACAAGAACTGGCTCTAGATGAGCTACTGGTGTCAGCGCGCCTGTACGACCTATTTGGACGTTTATATCCAAAACTTTTGTTGTAACTTCTTCAGCTGGGAATTTGTAGGCAACGGCAAAACGTGGCGCTTTAGCTGTATAGCCGAGCGCTTCGCAGATCTTTTTAGAGTTTATTTTAATCACCAGTCCATCGATACCGAATTCTTCTTTGTCTCGTTTTTGAATAAATGATTGGTAAACCTTTTCTATTTCTTCTATATTTTTACAAAGTTTAAATTTAGGATTTACATTAAATCCTTGTTTTTTAAGAAAGAGTAGTTCTTCTTCGTGGGTCTTTATTTTGTCATCTGTTTTTTTCTCTGGGAATTCAATGTCGTAAACAAATGTTTGTAAATCTCTTTTGGCAACAGCTTCTGTATCAAGCTGGCGGAGTGTCCCAGCGGCTAAGTTTCTTGGATTTGCATACAACGGTAAATTTTCTTTTTCTCGTGCTTTATTTATCTTTATTAAATCTGATTTTTTAATCCACGCTTCACCCACAGCCACAAAACTATCTTTCGAGCTTACTTTTTTAGGAATATTTTTAATCATTAAAAGATTTTCTGTAATATCTTCCCCAATCTCCCCATCTCCTCGGGTCGCACCCAAAAAAAAGTTACCGTTTTTATATGTAAGAACAACTTTTAGTCCATCGATTTTAAGCTCAACGATATATTCGAGTTTTTCTTTCGACACTCCTTCTTTTTCCATAAATCTTTTGACCTTTTCTTCCCAGGCGACAAGCTCATCGTATGCGAAAATATTATCATAAGACCATTGCGGGATCTGATGTTTAACTTTTTGGAAACCTTCAAGGATTTTCCCGCCCACTTTTTCTGTCGGGCTTTCTTTTTTAAACTCTGGAAATGTATTTTCAAGATCTACAAGTTCACGTACGAGTGCATCGTACGCTTCATCAGAAATCTCTGGGGTATCCTTCGTGTGATAGAGATCAATGTGTTTTTCGACCTCCTTTCTAAGGTTTTTTATTCTTTTTTGGACTTCTTTTTTATCCATACAATAAGCCCTATTTTACACTAAAACAGGGCTTATTTCATCTTTTTATATTTTGAGAAATTTAATACGTGACTCGAATAGATCGTTCAACTTTTTTTGGATTCGTGTCATCGGCACATGAGAAATTACTACCTTTTGATTCTATGAGAGTGCTATACAAAAGACCTGATGTAACTTGTCTTTTTACAGTTATATCAGCACAAAGTTCATTTTGAGCACCGAATGGTATTTCAAAAGTATACACTTCTAGGGCTTCAAAATCAGAGTCTGGACCAGTAGGAAGGACAGGAATGTTCCCATTACAACTAAAATCCGGAGTTGCGTTGAAAAATCCATTTTCTACTCCATTTACTCGATCATAGTAAAGCGCGCATTCAACACCAGAATCAGCAGCATAGAAAGCCTTTGATCCTTCTGTTGCAGAAGAAGAGAGAACTATTTCTTTTAGAGAAATCGAGGCGATACCAATAGCCATCGCCAAAATCACACTCACGATAAGGACTGTGAAGAGTGCGACGAATCCTTTTTGGTTGTTGTTAAGATTTTTCATAATTAAGAAGGATCGAACCAATTAAACAAATTGTACTGGTAGGAAACCTGGTGACTGTTTGAACCTTGGGTCCATGATACAACTGAATTTACGATTACCTCTTCTGTATTTGCAGCGGCTATCGGTCGGATGGTTATCGTTCGAGTAAAGATAGAGTCCGTTATAGTGGTGTACGTATATCTACTTATATCGCTATCAAATCCAAGGGGTATGCAAGATCCATCAAGACCGCCATTAACACACTCATATGCTTCAAGTGCTCCAACACTGCCATCGATATAACACGCATCTGTTGCACCAGGGCTATCGGCGTAGCAGTGCCCTACCCAATCATTTGTATCTGATAAAAACATTGTCCAACTCACAGGATCTTCTGATAAAACAGAGGTGTCTCTCATATTTCGCACGAGCTCAACCCCCTCTTCTGCTAGGTGGGCTGCTATCAATTTATTTTTTACATAAATGTTGTCGTTTATCCCTCTGGCGGTTATAGAAATAAGCCCTGTAACAGATGTGGCAAATATAGCAACAGCAACAAGAGTTTCCACAAGAGTAAACCCAGCACTAGAAGATCCTTTGTTGTTAGAAAAAATATTCATATACTATGGAGTTTGTGGATAATCTAATAGCCTTTGAGAAACTGTCGTTTGTAAATTAAAATCTGTAGAATTCCCTCCGACATTCACTGTTCCGTTTAAGATAATAAACACTGATGGTTGCTCTCTGTCATCATTTCTAGAACCAAATATAGTAAACCCGGAAGTTAATGAATCAATTTTCAAGTCTACAGAGTTCATAGGAATTCCTCTTCCAGGATTAGGCGCGGACGCGTCATAGTTTGCACCTCTTATACCTTTAAAAAGATTTTCTCCTTCAATAAGATATATTATCTGATCGGCAGAGGCTAAATCTTCATCTTCTCCTGACACTGGGTCATAAAATGGCTCAAAGGCAATACCCAGACAATTTTCACCATCGAGCGGCTCTTCAATATCGGTGGCAAAAATCTCTTCCGGGCCGTTAATACAACGGTACCGTGACCCGAGTCGAATATTTCTCGCCATATCTTCCATGGTAAAACTTAAATTGTCGATCGCCGATCGCATAGTTCTCGATTTTCTATATGTATTGTTAACCCCCAAAATAGCAGTGATCCCAACAATCATAATCACAGTAAAAAGCCCGATTGAAATCATTACTTCGATCAGCGTAAACCCTTCTTCTTTTTTAAGATTAAAAAATTTCATATTACTGAACACTTATTTGACCTGTTGACCAAAATTCAATAAATCGTTCCTGGTCTCCATCTCGAGAAATTACCTTCACGAAAGCGTTTGATATTGGCGTACCATAGTCTTCTCCTACAATATAAGCTTCAAGAAATGGTCGAGTAAAAGAGACATGAAGTTCTTCAGAAGTATCATTTCCGCCGCCACAAGTTGGATCAGTCCGTGGTTCTGAGTTAAGGCACACAAATTCTATATAAGAACCATCCGTTATATTTATCTCCTCTACACACTCTGACTCTTGAGTAGCGCCACACCCAATAGAGTTAGCTAGGAAACCTTCGAATTCCAAAAAACGGGCATTTGGATCTTGTTCCTCTGGATCGAATGAGTTAAAGTAAAAAATAAAGGATCGGGGATTTTCTTCTGGTCGAAATGCAATACCGTAACTAGAGACCCAATCAGTGGGTAATAGTGTAGGATTTTGTATTTGAGCATCAGAGAGAATAGGTCTTCTCCCTTGAGAAGCTAATGTCTGGGCACGTTTACCTTGAAGAGCTATTTCTTGTGCTAAGTTTTGAAGTTGAACGGCGTCACTAAAATCACGATAGTTGAAAAGTACGGTTGCAGAAACGGCAGTGAAAATACCCATCACCACGATAAGCTCGATGAAGGTCATGCCAGAATTTGTATTTGGAAGCGAGGTTTTTTTAAACATATCTATAGTATCATCGTAAAGAATCTTCCTATTGAATTCATATCAATATTATACAAGAAAGAAAGCGCTGTTGCTAAAACTAAAAACGGCGCAAACGGCAGCTCGTGATTTTTTGACTTTTTTATAATAAGAATAAAAACACCTAAGACTGCGCCGATCCAAAAAGAAATAAGGAGTGCTGCAAATCCTCCCGAAAGACCTAGTAGCCAACCCATACCAAGAGCCAATTTTACATCACCGAAACCAAGCCACTTACCTTTTGAGACAGCCCATAGTAAAAATAGCGGCGATGCAACCAAGGGTCCGGCTAGTAAAGTCAACGCTGTTGGATAGAAAAATAAAACACTGAGGAGTGCTATGATATTAAACTTCCAAACAAAAAGGTTTGGGATTATTTTATGTTTTATATCGTACGTAAAAATAGCAATGAGTAAACTGAAAATAAAAAAATAAAAAAATAGCCCCAACATAAAGTGGTTTGGAAATCTGTATATCATCGGCCAAAACTTTTGAAAGATGAGGACAAATAAAATCCCTGTTCCTGCTTCTACTAGTGGATACTGGATAGATATTTTTGTTTTTGAGTGAAGGGACTTACCTCCTTGAGCTAAATAACTAAAAACCGGGATAAGTTCGTACCAAGCTAGTGTTTTACCAGTCGAGTCACACTTTGACCGACCACCAAGACCACGCCCTGTGTTGAATCGATCAACAACAACGTTGAGGAAACTTCCAATCATCGTCCCAAATATAAATATAAACACGTAGATTAAACCCATAGATGTATTATACCGTGAGTTTTTTAACTTACAGAATGAAAGAGTGGGAAACTTTTAGGAAATTAAAAACACCTCGCACTTTGCGAGGTGTTTTTAATTTAGCTATTAAGCTTAGTATGAAGACACACATTCAGTACCCGTAACTTCTCCAAGACCAGCAAACCCATTTGAGTCAACACAGAATATATCGAA
Source organism: uncultured Candidatus Saccharibacteria bacterium (assembly GCA_964550665.1). GTDB lineage: Bacteria > Patescibacteriota > Minisyncoccia > Phycocordibacterales > CSBR16-119 > JAUPTX01. The sequence goes on along the minus strand of CAZJZW010000016.1, from coordinate 10,548 downwards.
GCCGTTAGGATCTTGGTTATTCAATACTATTGTCGCCCACCAATAGTTAGCGCCAGCGTCTGAATTAAAACCAGTACCGTTTGGAGGCGTATCAGTATTATTAGGAGATTGTCTTATTGCAGATTCTGCTAAAGACTCCATGCCTGGGTCGCCAAATAAACCATCGTAAGCGTAGTTATCGTCAAAAAAAACTTCTGCAGCCGCTCTCATTGCTGACATACTTCCCTTTATTGACGCATCACGTCCTTTTTGTCTTGCACTATTAAGTGACACAAGCACAATAGATGAAAGAATACCGATGATGGCAACTACCACCAAAAGCTCGATCAATGTAAAACCTTTTTGTAAACTATTTCTTTTCATAATTAATTTAGATCTTATAATAATAAATCTTTAACTTTTTAAACATATTTATTATAACATAATAAAATTTGTGTAAACCTTTATATATTAAATCTGTGGATTTCTTTTAGCTTATAGAACTTGCAATATTGTAAATCGGAATAAGAATTGAGGTTAGAAGAACTCCAACACCAAGCGCGAGTCCGACGATCATGATTGGTTCGATAAGCCCAATCATCGTATCAACTGCGTCGTCCACTTCTCTTTTGTAAAACTCTGCGAGAGTTTTTAGGATAGACCCAAGAGATCCTGTTTCTTCTCCCACTTGAATCATCTGAACCATAATCGATGGGATTTCTTTATGCTTTTGGAATGCTGTTGAAAGTGAGCTACCTGATTTTACATCTTCTTCGATCTCATTTAAGATTGCTTTATAGACCCAGTTATCAACAACCTCTGAAGTGATCTCTATCGATCGAATAATAGAAATACCCGATGAAAGCATTGTGTTTAGGTTATCAGAAACACGAGAAAGAAAAACTTTTTTGTATAAGTCTCCGAGAACTGGTAGATTTAATTTTATTTTATCTAGATATTCCTTTCCAGCATCATTTCTCCTAAACCACACTCCGTACGCAGCAATAAAAATAAAAAAGACAAGAATATATATCCCATAATTAACTAAGAAATTTGAGATTCCGATAACCACTCGCGTGTAAAAAGGTATTTCTTGCCCTGAATCTATTAGAAGAAGAGAAAGGTTTGGAATAACCAACGTAAACATCAAAATCATAACTGCTAGGAACACCACTATAACGAAAGCTGGATATATAAGGGCGTTTCGTGTTTTTGATGTAAGTTCGTATTGTCTATCTAGATAATCTGCCAAGTACTGGAAAACCTCGTTGAGTTTTCCAGATTCTTCACCGGACTTTACCATGTTTACATAAAAAGATGAGAAAGTATTTGGGAATCTGTTTAAAGCGTCTGATATCGAAGATCCAGCCTGTAGATCGTCACCCACTTGTTGAAGCTGGCTTGATAGAACTTTATTTTCAGCGTTTGAAGCCAAAAGAGTAAAGGCTTTTAACGCCGAGACGTTTGAAGTGAAGAGGGTTGAAAGCTGTCTGGACATTATCACCACGTCTCGAAGAGGAACTCGATCGAAAAAAGAAGTTTGAAGAAAAGATTTTTCAGATTCACCTTTAATAGTGACGATAATCAAATCTCTTCTTTGGAGCGCAGATATAGCCACTGTTTTATTCACAGCATCTATCTCGCCTTGTGTCTTTTTTCCATTTTTATCGAGCGCGGTGTATTTAAAAAGCATATATCAATTGTAAGTGATTATAGTAAATTATCAAAAGCTTTTGGACTAAGTGAAAATCTTCGAGCGTCGTCAACACTTATCTCCCCTTTTCGGACCAAGTCAACAAGTGAATGGTTCATATCAATCATTCCGTTTTCCGATCCTGTTTCGATAATCATATCTATTTCATGAGTTCTTCCTTCGCGAATAAGGTTTGCAGAGGCTTTCGTGTTTATCAAAAGTTCAAAAGCTGGAACAAGTCCACCAGATGAACGAGGGATTAATCTTTGAGAAAAGATTCCAAGAAGCGAGTTTGCAAGCTGGTTTCTAATTTGATCTTGTTGAGCACCCGGGAATGTATCGATAATACGGTCGATTGTTTGCGAAGCGTTGTTTGTGTGAAGAGTTGAAATAACAAAGTGACCTGTTTCCGCGGCGGTGACGGCAGCGGAGATTGTTTCGGGGCTTCTCATTTCACCAACCATAAGAACGTTTGCATCTTCTCGGAAGGCCGACTTAAGTGCTGACTCGAAACTTTTTGTATCAATACCAACTTCTCTTTGATCAATAATTGATTTTTTAGATTCGAAAATATATTCGATAGGTTCTTCGATTGTGATGATGTGTTCTGCTCGTTCTTTGTTGATAGTGTCGATTATCGCTGCCATAGTTGTAGATTTACCTTGACCAACTGGTCCAACGATAAGAAAGAAACCTTGTTTTTTGTAAGCAAACTGTGCGAGTGCTTCTGGGAGATTAAGCTCTCTAAAAGTTTTAACTTGTGGAATGAGTCTCATCGCAACACTGATTTCACCTTTTTGGAAAAAGGCATTACCTCGAAGCCGTGCGCCATCTTTGAAGTCATAAGCAAAATCAAGTTCTTGGTTTTCAAGAAAGTCTGCAACTTTTGATTCTTCTTTTACCATCTCTTTTATCATTCCAAAAATTTCTGACTGAGTGAGTGGTTCTTGGTTCACTATGGTAGTCAGAGCTCCTGCAACTCTCATAGCTGGTATTCTGCCAGAAGAAAGGTGTAGATCTGACCCACCCGCGATAACAACAGATTCTATAAGTTTGTTAAGTTTTGAACTAATATCCATATATAAATAATTAAAAATTATAAACTTCTTGCATTGGTATTTGTCCTGTCAAAGCTTTTTGTATTGCATCTTCTCTCATTGAAAGCATTCCCTTACTTCTGGCCATTTTTTGAATACTGAGCTCGGTCGGAGTTTCTAAAATGACTTTTTCAATATCTTTATCTATCGGGAACATTTCAAAAATCGCCATTCTGCCTTTTGTACCAGACGGACAAGTTTTTGAAGGAACTGTTTGAATCATTGTATTTCCAAGTTGAATTTTTGATTTAAACTGGTCTGGTAAATCTTTGAACTGTTCGTTAATCATAACTCTCGTAGCTTCATCCATCGGAACTTCTTGACGTGAGTCAGCACAAGTTGATTTAGCCAAGCGTTGCGCCATCGCTAAAATAAGTGTCGGAGCGATAAGAAAAGGGTCGACTTCCATATCTATAAGACGAGGAATAACACCGGCAGAGTTGTTGGTGTGGAGTGTTGAAAGCACAAGGTGACCTGTAAGAGCGGCTTGAATCGCAAGCTTCGCTGTTTCTTTATCTCGGATTTCTCCCACGAGAATAACATCTGGGTCCTGACGCAAAATAGAACGAAGTCCTGAAGCAAAAGTATACCCGATTTCTGGCATCACTTGAGATTGGTTTACACCTTCAACCACGTATTCGACTGGATCTTCGAGAGATACGATATTCTTCCCTTCTTTGTCGAGGGCGTTAAGCATTCCGTATAGTGTTGTCGTTTTACCAGAACCTGTTGGACCAGTGATGAGGATTATTCCATAAGGTTTTTTCAAAGCAGCTGAGACGAGTTTAAAGTGCTCTTCTGTCATATTTAAATCTTCGAGTGTTTTAATACCTTTTTCAGTATCCAAAATACGCATCACGACCTTCTCTCCATAATATGAAGGAAAGGTCGAAACACGAAAATCAACTTTTCGTCCGTTTACTTTTGCAGTGAATCCACCGTCTTGAGGTTTTCTTTTTTCATCGAGACGAAGCTTCGCCAAAATCTTAATACGAGCAACAACCCCGCTGTATACTTTTGTTGGAAGAGTAAGGGATGTGTGTAGCTCGCCGTCCACTCGGAAACGAACCTTTACTTTTTCTCCGGTATTTTCTATGTGAATATCTGACGCTCTCCCTTCCACAGCGTGACGTAAAATAACCGCCACAACTTTAATAATCGGAGCTTCTTCAACAATTTTTTTTCTATCAATTTCTGTTGAATCTGTTTCTTTTTTAATTATTTCATCGTCGGCTTTCGTAAGTTCTGAATCAAGATCAGATAAAGCTGAGTCAACTTCCCCTCCTAAACCTTTGTACCCATCTAACACCAACTCAAAATCTTTTGGTGAAATAAGGAAGATTTTATAAGGCACACCACTTTTAGAAGAAATAAACTGGATGGCGTCCGTCGCTTGTGTGTTCGCAGGATCAACAACACCAATATGCAAAACTCCGGCGTCGAGAGCGATAGGGGCTATTTTATACTGCACAACAGATTCTTCTGGAATATAGTTCAAAAGACTTGGTTCAAGTTTCTGACCTCCAAGAGATGCTTCTGGCACACCGTAATATTTACTCTTTATATGAAAGATTTCTTCTTGGTTTAATTCGGCATCACTTGATATTGCTTCGTTTATATCTCCGTTATATGTTTGCTCAGAAATATTTATAAGTTTTTGAAGCTTACTTTCTGTAATCAAGCCTTGGTCTAAAAGTTCTCTTACAAAGCTCATAATATTTTTAATTACTGTTTAAATTTGATGATGGTGTGAGTGGTGAGGATGAAGACGCACTAGCTCCTGTACCAGTCCCAGATGGAGGAATAGGGATTACATTTCCAACACCAGATGTTGGAGTGGTGCTTCCTTCTGGTGTTGGAGTAGTAACGATAGGTAATCCAGTAAGGGGATCGATCAGTTGCGTCGAGCCATCTATTCCAAAAGGTGCAAATGGATTTACTCTTCCTTCGTTACCAAGTTGAATTAACTCAATAGTAAAATCAGTGAGTGAAATAAATGCTGGTCGGCTAAAAATATCTTCCCGAAGTTTGATTGATCTAATATTTAGAAGTTGGGTTAAAAATTCTTGTCCAATTTGATCAGCATCTATTTCAGCAGTATTTTGAGCGGCGAGTCCTGAAACGGGCTCGTTACTTGTCGTTGCTAAAGGCGAAGCTGTTGGAGATACATTTAGAGAAAAATCTTCATTGCCAAGTAAAAAATATGCGATGGCTCCAAACACCACTAATATAAGGATCATTAAAAATATTTTTAAGCCTTTACTCATAAATCTTTTAGACGATAAGTGTTAATCCTAAATGTATATTTATAGTTATCTATGTAAATTTTATCTTTATCTTCTGAAGTTCCAGGGGTGAATGTAATCGCTCGAACATCAACAACACGTAAGCTTCGCTCGAGAAGCTTCATGAATTCAACATAAGCAGAATATTTACCTTCAATAGAAAACTCTAAATCAAAAGCTTCGTAATCAAGATTATTTGCCGCTCCTGGTCTTCGAAGATTGGCTTGTTTTTTTGCAGCCTCTTCTTTTGCTTTAGCCTCGGCGCTAGCATTTGGATCTGGCTCTAGGAATTGCTCTGGTTCAAACTCAACATTTTTTACCAAAATACCCCGATCCTGCGCCACTTCTTGGATTTCAAGAATAAGTTTAATGTTATCAACACTATCAGGAACAATTTTTTCAAGACGCACCAAATCCTCTGCTTTAAAACTATTAAATTTATCTGTCAGTCGGTCTCGCTCTGCTTGAAGGATTTTTGCATTCGCAAGAGCTTCGTTATATTTATCTGCTTCTATTTTGAGAGTTGTTGCTTCATCATAAATAGGCTGGGCTATCAGCAAAAAACCCGCAACTCCTGCTCCTATTAAAATTAGTGGTAAAAGCCATCTCATAAATTATATTTGTTCATCAAATAATATTGGTTCTTCCCGATCCAAGAACGATTCATAAGAAACCAAGGACTTATCAACACTGAATGTCAGATTAAAATCAACATTTCCATTTTGATCAAGCACAAGATCAGAAAAAATAGGATTTTTAATAAACTTGTTTTCATTAAACAAATCTGCTTGAAGCGCGATGAAATTATAACCTTTCGCCTCACCTTTCATCTCTACATTTACAAGATTCGTCGTACTATCAATATCGTAAGTAAAGTCTGAATACCTGACTGTTGGAAGTGTCGAATCTTGTAAAAGTTCAAATATTGGAGACACAGCGACGTGTTGGTCTAAAATAACTGTTGCAGCATTTAGTCTTTTGTCTAGAATCTGAAGTTTTGTGATCAGGCTTGGCTCAAATTGATTTTTGGCTATAGCTAATGATTTTTTAAACTCAGTAATATCTGTTTTTACTGACTCTCTATATAGATATGCCCCTCCAATAGACAGAAGAGATACAATAAAAATAACAAAAGAAAATAAATTAACAATACCGCCCCCAGATTTAACTTTTTTAGGGCCTTCGATAACAGTTTTCTTTGGTATGAACGATGTTTGAAACTCTTTATCCATAATTAATTTAACTT
>CAZJZW010000016.1:0-4148 GCA_964550665.1 uncultured Candidatus Saccharibacteria bacterium | reverse complement strand
GTTTTCTTTGGTATGAACGATGTTTGAAACTCTTTATCCATAATTAATTTAACTTACGCAGGGCAAGTCCTGCGGCTACCCCAAATTCTGGCCCGGATTCTGCTAACACATTTTCAAGAAAAGCCGGAGATTGGATTTTAGAAAAAGGATTACCTAAAGTAACATCTGTTCCGAATTTTTTAGGTGCAATTTCCATAAAATTTTTAAGCATGACTCCTCCGCCAGTAAGTATAACTTTTGCAATACTATTATTATACTTCTTCTCGTAGTTTAATACTACATTATTTATCTCAAAAAATATATAATCGAGTGTTGATTGCGTAATCTCTTTTGCTTTCGGATATCGTGGATTGTCTTCGAGTCCAAATCTTTTTTTGTTTTCTTCAGCTTCAGCAAAAGATATTTGTAGTCCGACTGAAATCGCAGTAGTGATATCTTGAGAACCTTTATTAACGATATGAAAATCTTGAATAACTCCACGATCAACAATAGAAACCTTTGTTTTTGATGCACCGATATCAACAATCATGACTGTTGAAAGATCCTGCCCAATAATTGCACGAATATTACTGAACATTTCAATTTCAAAGAAATCTGTTTGCAATTTCGCATCAGTAACCAGTCCTTGATATTTATTTAAAGTGTCGTTGTGAATAGCAGCAACAAGAACTTTTGTTTTTTCATTTTTTATTTCTTCTTTGGTTGGCTTTGCAGAATCATCAGTAATGTTGTCTTCTGGTCGCTTCGGGATAACCCACCAGTCCAGTGACACTTCAGTAATCGGTACAGGAATATATTTTCTTGCTTCTGTTTGAATGATACTAGTTAAATCTTTTTCTTGGACGTTTGGAGGAAGTTCCATAAGAAAAACCAGAGAAGATGATGCTGGAATAGAAAGAGCCGAGTTTTTTGTTGTTGTATTTGATTCTTTTAAAAGATCGGTCAGGGCGGTCACCAGTTGCTCTTCTGCTATCGGCACAACTTGTCCAATCTGACCTTCTGCATAAGGTCCAAGTGACAGAGAACCATATGTTTCCAAAATTGCTCTACCTCCCTCTTTTTTTATCTGAACTATTTTGATTGCCGATGCCCCAATATCAATACCGATGGCACTACCGCCACCTCCACTTGACTTTAGTAACCCAGAAAACTTACTGAAAATACTCTGTAATGGATTGCTCGACATATAGAACGATTATACCACGACACTTTTTTAAATAATCGTGTAAAATTATAATAAATGTTGATAAACATACGTAAATTTTTAAAATCCGTATCTTTGGCGATGTTCCCCCGAAAATGTATCGGTTGTCAGACGCCTGATTTTTGGATTTGTGAAAAATGCCTATATCCTCTACCCAAATCTTTTGAAAATCCACTGCCTTGGTCTTTCTCTGTGTTTGAATATAAAAATAGAATAATAAGAAAAGCTATTTGGTTACTCAAATTCAGTAAAAAATATTCTGTTTTAGATGATTTGGCGTATTTAATCAACAAAAGCTTCAGTGATTTACTAGAAAAAGAAAAATTAAACGAGAAAGAATTGGTTTTGATACCAATTCCGATAACAAAAAGAAGTAAATCTGTCAGAGGATACAATCAGTCTGCACTGATTTGTAAAATTTTATTAAAAAACAGAGAAAATATCACCATTGAAGATTCTGTGTTAGTAAAAATAAAAAACCATTTACCTCAAAATAAAATAAAAAATAGAAATGAAAGATTGAACAATGTTAAAAATTCTTTTCGTGTGAAAAATACAGAAAGAGTAAAAGGAAAAATAATTATTTTAGTAGATGACGTCGTAACCACTGGCGCGACACTAAAAGAAGCGAAAAAAGTTTTGGTTGAATCTGGAACGAAGAAAGTTTTAGGGTTTTCTATTGCTCATTAAAAAAGAGGCGCACCTTATGGCGCGCCTCATAGGTCAAAAACGACCAATAGCAAAAACTGGATCGTCTATCCCTGTAAGGAATTCCCCGAAACGATCTTCGGTCCCCATGAATTTATAAAGTGCTTCACGATCTTCTTTTGGTCCTTCCTTTTCAAGCACAGAAAAGTACCCGGTGATCTCTTCGAAAGTGCGTTGTTTCAACTCTTCCCGTGCATGATTCACTGATCCTTCAGACAAACTAAGAAGATGAACTAACTCGCCGATTTCTGTTTTTGCCAGATGTGAATCTGACTGAACGTGAATAATTTCAGTGTTTTTGCCCATGGTGATTTTGTGGTTTTATACTTTTGTTTCCGAAACATTATTCCATAAACAAAAATATTCGTCAATTTTTTAAATGTCTCAAATCTTACATACTATATATATTTGAGATATAATCAAATCATGGAAACCAAAAAATCAAAAGCTAGGGCAATAAAAACAGTCGCGACAAAGAAAAGCGCGGAGAAATATATAAAATCAATAGAGGACGTAAAGAGAAAAAAAGATTGTATTATAATAAAAGATTTAATGCAGAAAATCAGTAAGCAAAAGCCAGTCATGTGGGGCGAGAGTATCGTAGGTTTTGGTAAAATGAAAATGAAATATAGTACCGGTAAAGAAGTAGAGTGGATGAAAATGGGTTTTTCCTCACGTAAACAAGCGATATCTATTTATCTAACCTGCAATCTTAATCAATTAGAAGAAAAACTGGATAAACTCGGACCATACAAAAGAGGTGTTGGTTGCCTTTATATAAAATCACTTCAAAACATAGATATGAAAGTTCTCGAGTCGCTCTTTAAAGCTTCGATGTTATTAAAATACTAATAGTAATTAAAGCACAATAATATATGCAAAAAATAAATCCATTTTTATGGTTTGAAGAAGATATGAAAGGAATTACAGATTTTTATAAATCTGTTTTTCCTGGATCAAAATTAAAAGGTGAAGGCAATCTTGAAAACACACCGTCCGGAACTGTTCAGATAGCAACACTTGAAATTTTCGGTGTAAATTTTAATCTGATGACTGCTGGACCATATCTTCCTTTTAACCCTACAGTTTCTTTTATTGTTGTTTGCGATAGCCTAGAAGAAGTTGATACCATCTGGAACAGACTTTCAAGTTCTGGGAAAATACTTATGGAACTTTCTTCATATCCTTTTGCAGAAAAATATGGCTGGGTACAAGATAAATATAAAGTATCCTGGCAAATAATGTTTTCTGGACAGATGAAGCCTCTTCAAAGAATTATCCCTACTCTGATGTTTGCCGGTGAGATGTGTGGACGAGCCGAAGAAGCTTTAAATTTTTATACAAACATATTTCATAATTCAAAAATAGAATATGTTTCAAAATATGGCGAAGATGGAGATAATGAAAAGATAGATACAAATGGGATAATCAAACACGCAGGATTTACCATTGAAAATTTTTCAATGGCACTCATGGATAGTGGGAAACAAAGCCCTCTTAACTTTAATCAAGCCATTTCTTTTGTCGTAAATTGCGATACACAGGAAGAGGTTGATTATTTTTGGGAAAAGCTGACAGAAGGCGGAAAAGAAGTGCAATGTGGATGGCTGAATGATAAATTTGGTATGCCGTGGCAAATAGTTCCGACAGCAATGGGACGAATGATGAGCGAAGGCAATAAAGAAAAAATCACTCGTGTTACCGAAGCTTTTATGAAAATGAAAAAGTTCGATATTAAAACTTTAGAAGAAGCTTACAATAAAGAGTAAGAGATTATAATCATTAACAATAAATAAAAATCATCATGGCAACAATCAACCCTTACATAAATTTCAATGGAAATGCAGAAGAAGCATTCACGTTTTACAAATCAGTATTTGGTGGAGAATTCGAAAAGATTGCTCGTTTCAAAGACCTAGCAAGTCCAGAGTTCCCTGTATCAGAACATGAAGCAAATAAAGTAATGCATATTGCACTACCTATTGGTAAGAATGTTTTGATGGGAAATGATGTTCCAGAAAGCATGGGACGAACTAACGAAAATGAGAACAGAAGTAAAATTTCAATAAATTGTGAAAGCAAAGAAGAAGCCGATAGATTATTTAATGGACTTTCAAATGGCGGGAAAGTTGAATTCCCCATGAGTGATAGTCCTTGGGGTTCATACTTTGGAATGTTTAGAGACAAATACGGTATTGAATGGATGGTGGATTTTGATCCAAAATATAAAGGATAA
>CAZJZW010000015.1:0-17709 GCA_964550665.1 uncultured Candidatus Saccharibacteria bacterium | reverse complement strand
AAAAATACAAAGTGCCAAAAGTAATGATTTCAGGTGACCACAAAAAAATCGAAGAGTATAAGAAAGAATCAAAGAAATAACATTTACTATTCTATAACCATTATTCATATATTAAAAAAGAAAAAGGTCCCGAACATTCGCTCGGGACTTTTTATGCCTTCTGTTAAGATTAAGCAAGTACAGGCTCTCTTTCAGTAAGCCATCGCCGTAAGCTTAAGAAAAGCTGACTGCGAGCCTCTTCGACTTGAAGGTACTCAGATTTGGGAGTTGTTTGCGGGTGGAACCTCTCCTCCACTGTAAGTAGGAATTTTTCTGCACTATCCCTGTCTACATGTTCAAAGATGGGTAATAGTTCTTCTCTAATGTCTCCCCATGTCGGGCATCCTCCAACCTCCAGGAAACACAACATCATCTTTTCGTTGAAGAGTTTTATGAACTCTTCGTTTGTTGCGTGTAGAGCATAACTCTTGGTGAGTGCCTTTACTTCATCTTTAAAGAGCTTAACAGAATATTCTCTAGTTAATTCACACAGGGCCCTAACGACCGTAAATAGGTGGTGTTTACCCTTCTCACTGGCTATTAGGTAGTTGATAGCCCAGACATAGTTTCTTCTTAGCGGACCATTCATGTCGTCGCTAGAGATCTTGTGTAGGATGACCCTCAAGGTCCTTTCGTCTTTTCTGTGTCTGACAAGCATATTGATGAGTTCTTTGAAGTGCTTGTCCGTGTAGAGGTCACCGGAGATCTTTCTCCAGAAGGAATCGATCCAAATTGCATAGAGTGAACCAGTCACTAACGGTACGAGAAGTAATGATCCGCCAGGGATCAACCCTTCCAAATAAAGGTGTGAGGTTATGCAGAGGAGGGCAAACATTATACCAGATGCCCAGGTAAGAATCTTATTCATGTCGATGTGCTTTTGTTTTAAAATTACGCCTTTCTGTAGAAAAGTCAAACGGGTAGCTTGTGGTAGAATAAAAATATGTCAGAGGCGAAAAAGAAAATGGGTGTATCAAGTGATGGGCGTGAAATGCATTATTCTGCCGGCGTTATTATTTCCTGTGGAGATAAATATCTTTTGTTAGAGAGAATGTATCCGCCTCCAGGATTTGCTTCACCTGCGGGGCACGTAGATAAAGGTGAAGAACCAAAAGTTTCCGCACTTAGAGAAGTTTTAGAGGAAACAGGAATAAAGATTTCGGACGCTGAATTTGTACTTGAAGAAGAAGTTTCGTGGAATTATTGTAGAACTGCTGGTGTTCATCACTGGTATGTTTATAAATCCGAAGTTTCTAGTATGGAAATTAATCGTCAAGAAGACGAAACGAAAAGTGCTGGTTGGTATACGAAAGAGGAGATGGAGAGTTTAGAACTTGAGGAGGTGTGGAAATATTTTTACAAGAAGTTGGGAATACTTTAATGTAACTATGATTTTTTCAATTTTTAAAACCTATAGAGATGTGAAGAAGGGAGTAAAAGATCCAACAGGTCTTGGAAAAGAGATGGCCTTGGATGTATTAAAAATTCCGCTCGTGATTTTTACTATTGTTGGGATTGGTGCGCTCGCACTTTTCTACATACTTGGATGGACAGAGCTTTTGAGCGGACCATATCTATTCTTTAAGTTTGTATTTTGGTTTTCACTTATACCTTTTTCTATACTTCAAATATTTTTCTGGAAACTTTTTAAGAGTTTTAAAAAATTAGTCCAAAAAGCAAAGAATAGAATAGATGAGGAGGTGAATACGATAAAGGTTGAGCCTAAATAAGTATAAAGTATTTAGTATGGAGTATACAGTTTCTAGTTTTTAGAAAATATAAACAAAAAAGCCGCCCGATGCCGGACGGCTTTTCTTCTTGGCGATGAACTCTCTATGCTCTGAGGCTTTTGATCAGCCTCTCACATTTGTCGCAGATGATGATTGCACCGAGTGCTCCAATGGCCAGTGCTCCAAAGAACATCAGAAGATGGGTTTTTGCGGCAACCACCGCAAGGATTCCTATCAGAAGGAATATGACGATCACAGCTATCCACCAGACAGCATAGACCTGACTGATTTTTTGATTGTTTATGGTTTGGTTTTCTACTTATATTATATCATATACAGTATTTTTGTCAAGGAATAGAAATTAACCACTTTCGACCCTACACGAGAACACCGTAAAAAAACTAAGGTAATTTGTCTTAAAAACTAGTATGTTTGAGTCCAGCTCTATAATGTATAGACATTATAGAGCTGGACGAGTTTACTCGTTTTTTGACTAAAATTATCTTAGTTTTAGGTGTGAAGTGTGGGTCTAGTCTTTTGCCTACTTTTTAGTGATGAAAAAGTAGGTTAAGAGATTTGACAAAATCCAAAAACCCGCTATACTTACCTCACAAATTGCGTTGATTGAGTCACGACTAAAGCAATTGTATTATTAGGAGTTTAATACAAGGTTTGCTTTGCTAAAAAAATATAATACAAATTTTTAGTCTTTTAAAGAAGATGAGGTGTGGCCTCGTCCTCTTTTTTGTTTTTACTACCACTGATTGAGTTATTCCGTAGAAAAAACGAGATTTTAATTTCAAAAATTTTGCAGCGAGGTACAAGATAATATGCCAAAAACCAGAAATAAACCTTTAGAGAAGAAATACTTCTCTAAATTTAAGGAGCCATTGGTTCCTATGCCAGACCTTTTGGAGACTCAAATCGAGTCATACAAATGGTTGATGAAAGATGGAGTGAAGGAGACTTTGAAAGAGTTTTCTCCAATCAAAGATTATTCTGAAAAGAAATTTGAACTTTCTTTTGAGTCTTTTACGTTGGGAGAACCAAAACACAGTCCTTTGTATGTAAAAGAAAATAAACTTTCATACGAAGCTTCTTTAAAAGTACGAGTAAAACTTTTGAATAGATTAAACGGATCAGTGAAAGAACAAGAAGTGTTTTTCTCTGATTTCCCTTTGATGACAAAACAAGGAACTTTTATTATCAACGGTGTTGAACGAGTTATCGTTCCTCAACTTACTCGAAGTTCTGGAGTATTTTTCACAGAGCTCGATGTAAAAGGCCGAAAGAAATTTGGTGCGAAAATAATTCCAAACAGAGGAGTTTGGATTGAATTCGAAACAGATAAAGATAATATTATCTTCGCTCGAATCGATAAGAAACGAAAATTCCCAGTTACAACACTTATGAAAGTGCTTGGACTTGATACTGATGACAAAATCCGAAAAGCTTTCAAGGGAAATGAAGTTCACGAAAAATTCATTAACCAGATTTTAGATAAAGATAGTGCCAAATCTCCTGAAGAAGCATATGTAGATATCTACAAGCGTCTTCGAGATGGTGATATGGCGACAGCTGATAATGCGAAAGAATTTATCGACGCTATTTTCACAGCAGAGCGGTATGACTTTTCTGCGGTTGGACGACATCGATTTAACAGTCGATTTGAAAAGTCTATGGAAAAGGCTGAACTTGGAAGACTTACACTGAGTGCTGATGATATCGTAACTATCACAAAAAATGTTTTTGATCTAAATACAACTCCTGGATCAAAGGCAGACGATATCGACCACTTAGGACGAAGAAGAGTTCGTTATGTTGGTGAACTCCTCCAACAAAAATTCCGAGTAGGTATGACTCAAATTAAAAGAAACATTCAAGATCGAATGTCTACTATTGATGGTGACACGGCCACACCGGTAACTATCATCAACCAACGCCCACTCCAAGCTCGTATTAAAGAATTCTTCACTACGAACCAGCTTTCGCAGTTCATGGATCAAGAAAACGTGCTTTCAGAACTCGAACACCTTCGAACGCTTTCAGCGCTCGGTCCTGGTGGTCTTACACGAGAACGAGCGGGTCTTGAAGTTCGTGACGTGCACACGTCTCACTATGGACGTGTGTGTCCAATCCACACTCCAGAAGGTCCGAACATCGGTTTGGTTCTTCACCTTTCTACATATGCAAAGATAAACGAATTTGGTGTTATCGAAACTCCTTATGTAAAAGTAAAAAATGGAAAAATAACAGGCGAAATCGTCTATATGAACGCGCTTGATGAAGAAAAGTATAACATCGCTCACGCTGGTGTTGCTCGAGATGACAAGGGTGGATTTATCGGAGATATGGTAGAAGCTCGTGCAAAAACAGTACCAAGTCTTGTTCCTAAAAACGAAATTGATTTCGTAGATGTGGCGACAAACCAAGCATTCTCAATTGGTACATCAATGATTCCTTTCCTAGAACATAACGATGCAAACCGAGCACTGATGGGTTCAAACATGCAAAAGCAAGCGGTCCCTTGTATCGTGCCTCATGCTGCGTACGTGGCAACAGGTATGGAAGATTTGATCGCTCGTGACTCAGGAAAACTTGTACTTGCTGAAGAAGCGGGAACTGTTTCTTATGTTGACTCAAAGAAAGTTACTGTTAAAAACAATTCTGGAAAAGAAAAGACATACGAACTTATCCAACAAATCAGAACAAACAAATTCTCTTTAATGAGACAACGACCAAATGTTTCTGTTGGAGATAAAGTTAAGAAAGATGAAGTTTTGGCCGATGCACCTTCAACTGTTCATGGACAAGTTGCTCTTGGACAAAATGTTCGTGTTGCGTTCATGTCATGGAACGGACGAAACTACGAAGACGCGATTATCCTTTCGGAGCGTCTTGTAAAAAATAGTATTTTCTCAAGTATTTACGTTGAAGAATTTGTTTGTGTTGTTCGCGATACAAAACTCGGTCCTGAACTTACAACTCGAGATATCCCGAACGTCGGTGAAGCAAAACTTCAAAACCTCGACGAAGAAGGAATCATTCGTGTTGGAGCTGAAGTTCGAGAGAACGATATTTTGGTTGGTAAAATCACACCAAAAGGTGAAACTGAGCTAACTCCAGAAGAAAGATTACTACGATCAATCTTCGCTGAAAAAGCACGTGACGTAAAAGACACATCAATGCGTGTTGGTCATGGAAACCAAGGACGAGTTATTTCTGTAAAAGTTTTCTCACGAGACAAAGGTCACCAACTTGAATCAGGAATTATTAAAAAAGTTATCGTGGAAGTTGCGCAACTCCGAAATATTTCTGTTGGAGACAAACTTGCGGGGCGACACGGAAACAAAGGTGTTATCTCAACGATCTTACCTGAAGAAGAAATGCCATATACAAAAGATGGAGAGCCTGTGGATGTTATCTTGACCCCACTCGGTGTTCCGTCTCGTATGAACCTCGGACAAATTCTTGAGCTTCACTTGGGACTTGCTGCAAACACTCTAAACTATCAAGCGATCGTTCCACTATTCGGTGGAGCTACAACAGACGAAATCAAAGGTGAGCTTAAAAAAGCTGGACTTCCAGAAGATGGACAAATTCAACTTTACGATGGACAAACTGGAGAAGCGTTTGAACAAAAGACAGCGATGGGTTACATGTACATGATCAAACTTCACCACATGGTTGAAGACAAGGTTCACGCTCGTGCTATTGGTCCATACTCTCTTATCACTCAGCAACCACTCGGAGGTAAGGCTCAGTCTGGAGGACAAAGATTCGGAGAAATGGAAGTGTGGGCACTGGAAGGATACGGCGCTGCTCACGTACTTCGAGAAATGTTAACTATTAAATCTGATGATATTTTAGGTCGGTCATCTGCATTTGATTCAATTATCAAGGGAGAAAAGATTCAAGAGCCAAATATTCCAGCTTCATTTAAAGTGATGCTTAACTATTTACGAGGTCTTGCTCTCGATATTGATCTTGGTGGTCAAAGAGATAATTAATCGCTAATAAATAATTTATAATTATATGAAAGTTTTAGACGAAAAAGATTTCGATAAAATAGTGATCAAACTTGCTTCTCCAGAGAGAATCAAGGATTGGTCATATGGAGAAATCACAAAACCAGAAACAATCAACTACCGAACAGGTAGATCAGAGCGAGGAGGTCTTTTTGACGAAAAGATTTTTGGTCCAGAAAAAGATTACGAATGTTATTGTAAAAAATACCGAGGAGTAAAATACAAAGGTATTGTTTGTGAAAAATGTGGAGTTGAGCTCACAAAGTCTATCGTTCGAAGAGATCGAATGGGGCATATTGAACTAGCATCTCCTGTTGCTCACATCTGGTTCCTACGAGGTGTTCCATCTCGAATGAGTATTTTACTAAACATCACATTAACTGACCTTGAAAAGGTAGTGTACTTTGCTGGATATATGATTCACAAAGTGAATGAAGATGAAAAGGTGAGAATCCTAAAAGATCTTGAATCTGAATACAAACAAAAAATAAAATCATCAAGTGATGATGCAACAAAAGAAAAACTTAAAGAGCTTTTCTCAAATACAAAGAAAGATTTGTCTGATATTCATCCAGGACGTGTGCTTAGTGAGATAGAGTATCACCAATATTCTCTTCGGTACTCATCTGCTTTTGAAGCAAGTATCGGAGCTGAAGCTATTTATAATATCTTCACAAACCTCGACCTTGAAAAGTTGAAGGCTGAAACTGAAAAGATGATTGAAAAGGCGAGTACGCTTGATAAGGTTAAACTAAAAAAGAGACTCGGACTTATCAGATCGATGATTCACTCAGGTGTTCGTCCAGAATGGATGTTCTTGAAATCTCTTCCAGTGGTACCACCAGGACTTCGTCCAATGGTTGCTCTTGAAGGTGGACGACATGCAACATCAGACGTGAACGATCTATACCGAAGAGTAATTAATAGAAATAACCGTCTTCGAAAGTTGATTGAAATCAACGCGCCAGACGTGATTTTGCGAAACGAAAAAAGAATCTTGCAAGAAGCAGTTGATGCGCTTCTAGATAACTCTATCGCAAAGTCAGATGCCGCGATGAACCAATCTCAACGACGAGCACTTAAGTCACTTTCTGATAACCTAAAATCTAAACAAGGATTGTTCCGACAAAACTTGCTTGGAAAACGAGTGGACTACTCAGGACGATCTGTTATCGTTGTCGGTCCTCAGCTTAAACTTAACCAATGTGGTCTTCCAAAGAAAATGGCTCTTGAGCTTTTCCGACCTTTCGTTATTTCTAAAATTCTAGAAAGGGAATTAGCTTTCAACATCAGAGGTGCAAACAAACTTATCGAAGAAGGAGTGGCGGAAGTGTGGGCGATTCTTGAAGAAGTTATTCAAGGAAAGTACGTGCTCTTAAATCGAGCGCCAACATTGCACCGACTTGGTATCCAAGCATTTAATCCGATTCTTATCGAAGGTAAAGCTATCCAGGTTCACCCTCTTGTTTGTACAGCGTTTAACGCCGACTTCGACGGAGATCAGATGGCTGTTTATGTACCACTCGGCGAAGCTTCTCAATTAGAAGCAAAAGAATTAATGGCTTCAAACAAAAACCTTCTAAAACCTCAAGATGGAAATCCAATCGTAAACCCAAAACAAGACATGGTTCTTGGATGTTACTGGATGACGAAAGAAGTAAAAGGAGATAAAGGAGAAGGAAGATATTTTGCAAGTCCAAACGAAGCGATGACTGCATATGACTATGGACAAGTATCTTTCCGGTCAAAAATAAAAGTTCTTCCGACTGATTCAGCACGTTATGGAAAGTTTGAAGGAAAAATATTTGAAACGACTGTTGGACGACTTATGTTTAACTCCTCACTTCCAAAAGATTTTCCTTATGTGAACGATCCAATGACACAAAAAAGATTGTCAGCGCTTGTTGATGAAGTTATCTACAAATATGGAGTTGATGAAACTCCACCAGTTCTTGACAAGATTAAAGAGTTTGGTTTCAAATATTCAACAAAGTCAGGTATTACTTGGGGTATGGACAACGTTGTGGTTCCAAAAGAAAAAGCTGGAATAGTAGCAGCCGCGAGAGCCGAAGAGTCACAAGTTATCGAACAATACCGAGAAGGTCTTCTTTCTGAAGATGAAAAGTACCTAAAAGTTATCTCAATCTGGGAAGCTGCTAAATTAAAAATCCAAGAAGCTATTCCAGCATCTATGAATCAAAATGGTCCAGCTGCCGATATGATTAACTCACAAGCAAGAGGATCTATGGGACAACTTGTACAGATGGCGGGTATGAAAGGTTTGATGACAAACACTGTTGGCCGAATCATCGACTTCCCAATCGTTCCATCATACAAAGAAGGTCTTTCTCCACTAGAGTACTTCATTACAACTCACGGATCTCGAAAGGGTCTAGCCGACACAGCTCTTAAAACTGCGTCAGCCGGTTATCTAACACGAAGACTAGTGGATGTGTCACAAGACGTGATGGTGACTGAAGTTGATTGTGGAACAAAATCTGGAAAAGTAATGAAAGAAGAAAATATTTCTGGACTTATTATTCCACTTTCAAAAAACATCATGGGTAGAACTCTCGGTGAAGATTTGAAAGATACAGAAGGAAAAACACTTTTCAAGAAAAATCATATTGTTACAAAAGAAGAATCTAAGATGATTGAAAGTCTTGGTGTGAAAGAAGTGTTTATCAAAACACCTCTTACTTGCGAGACGATTCATGGTGTTTGCCAATCATGTTACGGACTCGATCTTGGTAGAAACAAACAAATCAAACTTGGAGAAGCTGTGGGTATAATCGCAGCGCAAGCTATCGGTGAACCAGGAACTCAGCTTACACTTCGAACATTTCACGCCGGAGGAGTGGCGGGAGGATCTGATATTACCCAAGGTCTTCCAAGAGTTGAAGAAGTCTTCGAAAGAAGAAATCCTAAAAACCCGGCCGTGGTTAACATGGTTGACGGACAAGTTCTTGAAATCAAGGGTGAAGGAAAAGAAAGAATCATCACTGTTCTGTCTGATTCAAAAGGTGATGGTAAATCAAATACAATGGAATATTTAGTTCCACTCAAACGAACACCAATAGTGAAAAAAGGTGAAATCGTGACAAAGGGTCAACTTCTAACTGACGGTTCTGCAAAAATAACTGAAGTCTTCAAATTTGGAGGAAAGGACATGGCAGAAAACTACATTATTGATGAAATCAATAAAGTGTATGAACTACAAGGTGCTCCGATTTCTCGAAAACACTTGGAGATTATCGTTCGACAAATGTTCTCTCGAAGAAAGATTACCGACGGAGGAGATACAACACTTTCACCAAACGATGTTGTTGAAAACATCGAACTTCTAGAAGAAAATGCACGAACAGAAGAAGAGGGTGGAAAGGGTGCAAAAGCAGAGCTTGTAGTAGAAGGTATCTCTCAAGTTTCTCTCACAACAACATCATGGCTCTCTGCTGCTTCATTCCAAAACACAAACCGAGTTTTGATCAATAACGCAATTCGAGGTGGAGTTGATAATCTAAGAGGATTAAAGGAAAATGTTATTATCGGACGACTTATTCCAGCTGGAACAGGTTTCCGAGGAGACTATCAAGAAGAAGTTAAAACAGAAGAGGAAGGGGAAGAATAATAGTTCTTTTGACGCAAAGTTAATTACATTTAGTTTAAAAGATATTCATCTTTATGTTTTCTCCAGTAGATCAAATTAAAGAGCGTTTAAATATCGTTGACGTTGTGTCGATGTATGTACCTCTTACTTCTGCTGGAAAAAACTATAAAGGGAAGTCACCTTTTAAACAAGAACGAACCCCTTCATTTTATGTTTCTCCTGACAAAGGTTTATATCATTGTTTCTCGACGGGTAAAGGTGGCGATATGTTCACCTTTATCCAGGAGATGGAGGGATTAGACTTTAAGGGCGCTTTGAAAGTTTTGGCTGATAAAGCGGGTATATCACTTCAAAATTGGAATCCAAAAGAAAAAGAAGAGAAAGACAAACTCTATGAAATCATGGAAGAAGCCACAAAAATATTTGAAAGTTTTTTGGCAGTCAATGTAGAAGTTTTTGAGTATATTAAAAACCGCGGAATAGAAGAGGCTACGATAAAAGATTTTCGGATCGGATATGCACCAGACGGTTGGCGAAATTTATATGACAAACTAAAAGATAGATTTTCTGATAAAGATCTATCTTTGGTTGGCATGGTAAAGAAAACTGAAAAAGGTGTCTATGATACATTTCGCGATAGAATTATGTTTCCGATAAATGATTCAAGTGGACGAGTAATTGCTTTTTCTGGAAGAATTTTTAAAGATGATGGCAAATCTGGGAAGTATGTTAACAGTCCTGATACTCCACTCTTTAACAAATCCGATGTACTCTTTGCGATAGACAAAGCTAAAAATTATATAAGAAAATATAATTTCACTACGATCGTCGAGGGTCAATTTGATGTGATATCGCTTCATCAAGCAGGGTTTAAAAACACTGTGGCAGTCTCTGGAACGGCTCTAGCTGATGGACTAGTCGGGAAAGATAACCAAGTGAATAACTTAGGTGTAATTAAAAGACTATCAGATAATCTGGTCTTAGCTTTTGATTCAGACACTGCGGGCGTGAGTGCAGCAAAGCGTTCAGCCCGTATCGGGATGTCTCTTGGGATGGATGTCAAAATCGTGGACATAACAGAAGGGAAAGATCCAGCAGATTTTCTGAAGGAGTTTGGAAAAGATGCTTGGTCAAAAATACTTAAAGGTGCAGAACACGTCATATTGTTTTACGTTAAGAAAATAAAACAAACCGCCAAAGATGAAAGAGATGTTGGGCGACGACTTCGAGAAGATGTATTACCGCTTATCGCAGAGCTTCCGAGTGATATTGAAAAATCATTCTTCATAAAAAAAGTTAGTGAAATTACAAACATATCCGAACCGTACATTGTTTCTGATTTAAAGAAAATAAAACAGGGTAGTAAAGTTCCACTTCCTGAAAACCAAACAAAAAAAGAAGAAATTAAAAAACAAATGCCAAGTGATGATGTTTTTGAAAAAGAAATCTGGGGGATTTACATTCATAAAGAAAAATCAGAAGACATAAAAAAGAAAATTATAGATATCACTGGAGAAATTGATTTTAAAAAAATAGAAGAAAGGTACAAAGATAGAGAAAGTGAGTTTATTTTTGGAGAAAACGACTATCTCGCTTCCGAAGAAGAAACATTTAAGCATTTTAAAAATAACTATATTCGTAAAAAAATTGTAAGTATTAAAGAAGAGATTAAACTGGCTGAGAGTATTGGCGACGAGAAAAAAGCAGATGAGTTAACAAAAGAGCTTAATGATTTGGGAAAAGAAAAAGACATAATAAACAACAGTCGGTACACGCTTAACAATTAGTATTATAAGGTTTATATTAGAAACGTATGGCAAAATCAAAAAAGACAGCAAAAAAGGTGGCTAAGAAGAAAGTTGTAAAAAAGAAGCTACCTGCTAAAAAAGTAGCGAAAAAGCCTGTAAAAAAGGTTGTTAAAAAGGTAGAAAAAAAGCCTGTAAAGAAAGTGGTTAAACCAAAGCCAAAACCTGCGGCTAAGCCTGTAGTCAAAGCTCCAAAAGAAGCTCCGGTAAAAGGTGGAAGTAAAAAAGTTCTAACCAAAGCCCAAATACAACAAAAGTTGGCAGATACTCTTGTTGAGAAAGGTCGAAAAAGAGGTTTTATTACCTATGATGAAATTCTTAAGAATTTTCCAAACATTGAAACAGACGTTATTTTCTTAGATGATCTGTATTCTCAATTCCTCGATGCTGGAATTGATGTACTTGAAGGTGGGAATTTGCTCGACTTTGAAGATCCGAAAGATAAAATCGAAAAATATGTAAAAGACAAAAAGAGCCGAGACTCTATTCAAATGTATCTGAAAGAAATTGGCCAGTATTCTCTGATCAAAGCTTCTGAGGAAAAAGAACTTGCGAAAAGAATTGAGGCGGGAGACGAAGAAGCAAAAAATTTACTTGCTCGCGCAAACCTGCGGCTTGTGGTTTCTATTGCGAAAAAATATTCTGGACGAAGTCAGGATCTTACTTTACTAGACCTTATTCAAGAAGGTAACTTAGGACTTTTCAAAGCGGTAGAGAAATTCGACTGGTCAAAAGGATTTAAGTTTTCAACTTACGCTACTTGGTGGATTAGACAATCAATCACTCGTGCGCTTGCTGACCAATCCAGAACGATTCGTATCCCAGTTCACATGGTTGAAACTATTTCAAAATATAAACAAGTGTATCGAAGATTGTTCCAAGACTTGGGGCGAGAGCCGTTAGCTGAAGAAGTTGCAACAGAGATGGGAGTGGAAGTTGAGAAGATTCACATAATCGAAAAAATTAGTCAGACGACTGCGTCTCTTGAAAAGCCGATAAATGAAGATGAAGATAAATCAACGCTAGGAGAATTTATTGCTGACGATAAAATTGCTCGGCCTGACCAAGATTCAGCGCAGAGAATTCTCTCAGATCAAATCAGAGAAGTTTTAAATGAGCTTTCTCCAAAAGAAAAAAAGATTCTAGAAATGAGATATGGTCTTGAAGATGGTATCCAACATACGCTTGAGGAAGTAGGTCATGAGTTTGGTGTTACCCGAGAACGTATCAGACAAATCGAAGCAAAGGTTCATGAAAAGCTAAGAAACAACGAAAAGATTGCAAGACTAAGGAACTACTTTGATTAGTATTTTAAAAACGTGCTAAAATATAGAAAAGATTATTAGTTTAATTTAAAAACTTGTGAAAAAATTAGCTTGGGCGTTGGTTATAATAGGAGCAATTAATTGGGGACTCGTTGGACTTGGGGCGCTATTTTTCGGTGGAGAAATAAACTTAGTGAGTATTTTACTCGGGTATGGAGTAGTCGCAAAAATAGTCTATCTATTAGTAGGAGTATCGGCTGTATTTGTCTTAATGGGGCACTGCGGATGTAAAAATTGTGGAGGAGGTTTTTGTAAGAACTGTACAAACACAAAGTGTGATATGCATAAAGATCAAAATCAAAAAATGTAAACAATCAAAAGCCCGGCGCTTTGCGCCGGGCTTTTGTATTCCACATTGCCTCATATAGGTTTTTGTGTTATAATTGACCAACGTAGCAAAGTATAATAATGCATAAAATTACGACAATATTATTCTATATATTAGGCTTTATCTCCATGTATGTGCAGATATTTTTTCTTATAACTTTTTTTGAAAAAAGAAAGACCATTCAATACCGAAAAGAAAAGATAAAACTTGAGAAATATCCAACAATTACCGTGGCTGTTCCATGCTGGAATGAGCAAAATACTGTTGAAAAAACTTTAAACTCACTTCTAGAACTTGATTACCCAAAAGATAGAATAACTATTATCGCAGTAGATGATGGTAGTACTGATAATACATGGGAAGTTTTAAAGAAGTTTGAAAAATACGAAAACATAAAAATTTTGAAAAAAGAAAATGGTGGTAAACATACCGCTGTAAATTACGCTATCGAAAACTCTACTTCAGAGTTTATTTCATGCCTTGACGCTGACTCTTTTGTTGAACCAGAAACATTAAAAAGAATGATGTCGTATTTCCTGAAAGATGAAAACACAATGGCTGTTGCCCCTTCTATTTTAATTCATAACCCAAAGACGATGACTCAAACACTTCAACAAGTTGAGTATAACTGGGCAGTGTTTATGAAAAAGGTCTTGGGAATGCTTGGCGGTATTTATGTAACACCTGGACCATTTTCTATTTTCCGAAGAAGGGTTTTCACTGATCTTGGTCTTTTCCGAAAAGCTCATAACACAGAAGACATGGAAATCGCTTTTCGTATGCAACAAAATCACTACAAAATTGATCAATGTAACGACGCATATGTTTTTACAACGGGCCCGAAAAATATTGTAGCTTTGTATAAACAACGACTTCGATGGATTTATGGTTTTACGATGAACACATACGATTATCGAAAAATTCTCTTTAAAAAAGAATATGGGTTTTTCTCTCTTATCTCTGTGCCGGCCGGGTTTGTTTCTATGATTGCGGTTCCATATATTCTTGGACTTCTTATGTTCCAGATTATTAAAGGCGTCGTTAAACTCGTGGAGAAATATCAAACTGTCGGGTTTGATTTCGGTTGGCATTTTGCTTGGCCGAACTTTGATACATTTTTCTTGAATACAAATGCCTATGTCTTTACTGGAATTTTACTTTATTTGCTCGTTATGTCTACGATTATCATCGGCCGAAGAATGATTACAGGCAAATACAGATTTGATTTTAGAATTATCTATTTTATGCTTGTCTTTAGTTTTATCGCCCCGTTCTGGGTGGTCAAAGCAATGTATAACGCAGTATTTGCAAAAAAGACCGCTTGGAGGTAGAGTATAACCCTATGAAAAGAGAACAGCCAAATGATTGGAAGAAATACCTTATTGTCTTCCTTATAACCTTATTTATCTTTGCGACGGCTTTTTACCTGTCTAATAACCTAAACAATAAAAAGCTAGAAGAGATTCGTCAAATTGAAGATACGATATCTATCGATATCCTATCTCTAGAAACTCAGTTTGACCTGTTTGAACAGCTTTCTTGTGAAAACATTACTGACTCTATACTTTCAAAAGAGCTAGGTGAACTTGCGTCTCGTATTGAATACGGTGAAAACAACTTCGACAGTTTGAGCGAAGAACTTGTAGGTCTCAAAAAATATTACTCACTCCTTCAAATCAAGGACTTCCTTTTAATGCAAAAAGCTCGAGAGCGATGCGACTTAAATATCGAATCAATAATTTACTTTTATGGAAAAGAAGATTGTGATGATTGTCGAAAGCAAGGTTACATCTTAACAGATGTTCGAGAAGATTATCCTGAACTTCGTGTGTATTCTTTTGACTATTATCTAGATGTATCTGCTATCGAAGCTATCAAATCTATTTACAAGATAGATGAAAATCTACCAGCTCTAATCATAAACGGAAAGACATATAAAGGATTTAAAACAAAAGAAGATATCGAAGCTATTATGCCAGAGCTCGTAAAGATAAGAGAAAAACGAGAAGCAGATGAAAAGGCTAAACTTGAAGCAGAGGCGAAAATTGAATCTGATGTATCAGAACTTAAAACTGAATCTAAAAAAGAAGATGTACCAACACAACAATAAAAATGAAAAAGTAAGTCCTGTGCTCCCAGCAGGGAAGAAAAACTATTTGATTGATATCGATGGGACTGTTTGCGACGATATCCCAAACGAAGAGCCAGAACGGATGGTTACAGCTAAAGAGTACACAGGCGCTAAGGAAAAGATAAATACTTGGTTTGATGAAGGGCACATTATTACATTTTTTACTTCGCGAACAAATAAAGATCATAGAGCTATCACTGAGAAGTGGCTCTTGGATCACGGATTTAAATACCACGCACTTTTGATGGATAAACCACGAGGAGGGAACTATCATTGGATTGATAATCATATTGTAGAAGGAATACTTTATAAAGGTGATTGGGAAGAGATAAAATAAATAAAACCCCGTGAGGGGTTTTATTTATTTGGAGCCGTCTCCGAGATTTGAACTCGGGACCTACCGCTTACAAGGCGGTTGCTCTACCAACTGAGCTAAGACGGCTTATTTAGTTTTTAACTTACAAATTTGTTCTGGTCATACGGTTGTCTCGGACCCTGTCCCGACCACTGGCGGAAACTGGAGATTAAGACGGCGTATTAAGTTGTTAATTTGGTTTGTTGAAACTCTATCTATTTTATTTTTTTCACACTTAAAGTCAAGACTTGATTACTCTGCTTTTGTCTCGTCTTTTGGTCTCATCTGATCTGGGTCGATCTTTTGATTTAATTTCTTTATTTCTCTTTTGTACGCTTTAATCGTAGTTAGAAGAATTGATTGTGTTTTTATCTCTTTGTTTACATTGCTCTCATTTTTGTGTTTAAAGTATTCTTCAATTCTGTTTACAACCTTTTTATATATAACAGAAACATGGTGAGATATTCTTGCCCATATTCTAGAGATCACGATAGCTAGTGAGTGAGCTATGTAGGTTAGGATGATTTTTATTTTCTCCCATAAAGTGTTTATATGTTTTTCCATCGGGTGAGTGATATCGTCGTGTTCAAGACCTAATTCTTGAACACGAGAAATACCACGGTATATCATTACCAAAATTCCTACGAGAGATATTCCAAAAATGATAGCCAGAGTTTGCATATGTTATATCTTTTCAAGTACGAAAGATTCTAGTGAATTATTGTTTTCTTTTAGAAGTTGTTCAATAGTCTTACTTGGGTCTTTGATGAAAGCTTGCTTCATAAGAACTTGATCTTTGAAGTAAGAATTGATTTTACCTTGTAAGATTTGAGCTTTCATTTCTTCTGGTTTGTCTTTTGCTTGCTCAGCAACTTCTTTTTCGAAGATTTCTTTTGCGTTGTTTTTCGCAGTTTCATCGATATCAGCTTCGTGAGTGAAAGTTGGTTTCATCGCAGTGATGTGCATTGCGATATCACGAGCTAGGTCGGCATTCTTCTCTTTAAGGGCGACGATAGCTCCTATTTGACCATTGTGAGCGTATGAACCAGTGTTTCCTTTAATAACCTTTACTTCACCAATCTTGATGTTTTCACCCATCTTTTGGATAAGTTCATTTACCATAGGCAGGTGTGATTCTTTCACTGCTTCGCCTTCTGTCAAAGCAGCTTCCGCTACTTTTTTCGCACCGTTCACGAACTCTTCGTTTTTAGCCACGAAATCTGTTTCAGACAGGAGAGTGATAAGAGCCGTTGTGTCTCCTGATGTAGTGATAGCTAAGAATCCAGCACCGAGTTCTCGGTCTGCTTTCTTTTCAGCTGCCGCTCCACTTTTCTTTTTAAGTACGATTCGAGCTTTTTCAATATCTCCATCTACTTCTTCCAAAGCCTTCTTACATTGCATAACAGAGACACCAGTTTCATCTCTTAGTTGTTTGATCAATTCTGTTGTAATCATATAAATAATGTACTACGTTATAAATTTTTAAAGCGTAAAATCACTTTTGTATTATACCAAAAGTGATTTTAAATTATTTTGCGCTACTGAAAGCGTTTACAATTCTGTTTGTTAAAAGTTTCAAACTTAAAATAGCAGAATCGTTTGCAAGTATTGGGTAAGAAATATCAGAAATATCACAGTCTGTACTTGAGATAGTGATTACTGGAATCTTTAATTGAATAGCTTCTTTAACTGCGTTTATTTCTTTTTTCACGTCGATTACAAAAAGAGCATCTGGCTTCTTGTCCATTCCGACAAGTCCGCCAAAGTATCCTTCCATTTTGTTAATTTGTCGTGAAAAGTCAGATTGTTCTTTCTTTGTATATTTTTCAAGTTGGCCTTTTGCTTTCTTGTCTTTTAGGTCAACTAAAATATCAACTCGTCGTTTGATTTCAGTAAAGTTTGTAAGAGTTCCACCGATCCATCGGTTCGTAACATATGGCATTCGAAGTGTATCCGCTGCATTTCGTGTTACTTCTTGTGCTTCAGCCTTTGTTCCAACGAACAGAATTTTCTTTCCGTCTTTTGCAAGCGAAGCAACAAACTCTTCAGCCTTCTTTAAAAGGTCTGCTGTTTTTTCTAAATCAATAACATCTACCTTGTTTTTCGTATCGAAAATAAAAGGTTTTGCGCTTGGATGTCTTCGAGTCTTTGTGTATCCGAAGTGAACACCCGCATCAATCATTTCTTGTAAATTTTCTTTTGACATATTTTTGCTCTGTATATCGAGCTCTTTAATCTGCACAGAAAACGTTGTTATATTAAGTCGTTTTCCGTTTTACCACTCTTTTCGACAAGAGGGCATCTCGCCCCGCCAAAGGCGGGGCGGATTCCTAACAGACAATCAGTACTTTACTACAAAAC
>CAZJZW010000014.1:0-20060 GCA_964550665.1 uncultured Candidatus Saccharibacteria bacterium | reverse complement strand
AGAAATATTTTAGATTGACTTTTTATCATAAAACAATAATATAGTTATCTGTCTAGTCTTCATTCGTATGAAGTCAAAAGACACGTTCTTTCACACAAAAACTCTGAGTTCACACCACTCAACAACCCCAAAAACTCATGAATCAATACCTGAAGATTCTCGTCCTCCTCGCTGTTGCGATAGGTGTCAATGCGTCTAGTCCACTTATACTTCCGCATTTACCGACTGGTATGGAGACCCTTTGGATACTCTCACTTATTCTCGGCTTCGGCTGGGTGTGCTCTGAGTTTTCAATAGGCACAATCTTTCCATCCTTCACTCTTCAGCTGTTAGTCAGCATCCTTTTGCATGACGCATTATCGTCACTTTCATCACAGACAACGATCATCGTTGTTGTATGTACAGTGCTTGCTGCTGTCATTTTGAAATCAGGTGGTGACGAAGTTGAGCGGAGACTTTTTGGCAAGATTGCCTTGCCAACAATACTGATCGCAACACTTGGCTACTTTGTGACGTTTTTTCTTTTGTTGATTATGGCGCTCGCTGTCGGTATTGATGGCAAAACAGCTGCGCTTCTGGCAGCCATTATTGGTTCGACCGACCCAGCCGCTCTCATACCGACACTGAAAAGCGTTGTATTTAGAGCAGAATATAAAAGGTTGATTGACATCAGCGTGGCTGAGTCTGCCATTAACGATGCTGTTGGAGCAATCTTTACAGGTGCGGTGATCATCATGATCCAAAGTGGAGTCGATGTCGCTTCTATTGGGAATGTGTTCTCGGGAATCCTTGAACCACACAACCTGACACATCTTGGTAAAGAGCTCTTTGTCGGGGTGCTTGCAGGACTTATCGGCTGGTTTATTATGCGCCTCTACGAAAAGCACAAGAGCGACAAGAACGAAACAAGCTACGACTTCGGTGTCGTGCTTGCTGTCCCTATTTTCGTGTTTGTGCTCGCCACCTTCTTTGGTGGCAATGGTTTCCTCGCCGCATTTATTACTGGATTGCTTGCCAATTACAATCACAGCAATCACATATTCAGTAAGACACTTGAGGTTATGGAGACCAATCTTGACTCATTGGCAAAGCCCGCCATCTTCATGATGGCTGGACCGCTTATCAGTGTAGGCGACCTTTGGCAGAATGCATTCATGGGACTCGTCATTTCGCTACTGTTCATCTTCGTAGTTCGTCCAGTAGCGGTCTTTACGTCCCTCTTGTGGCCTCTCCTTGGCAAGAAGATAACGACGAAGGAAGCTTTGTTCCTCTGCATTGTCAGAGAAACAGGAGTTATTCCTATAGTCCTTGCTGTTGTCGCCTTCAAGGAATTCCCGGCACTCACCACCCTGATGCCACTCGTGGCGTGGGTAGTGATCTGGACATTGACGATTCCACCAGCTCTTACACCTTGGTGGGCAAAAACACTCGGTTTGACCGAAGAACAGGAGGAAGTACAGATGCAGACAAAGTCACCACTCCGTCGATTAGGCAACTGGTTTTACGACTTGTACCTTAACAACTGGAAGGCTCACCGGCGCAAGTTTGGTTACTACCTTCGAAAGGACTTGCCTCAGAAATAAACACACCACAACGAGACCCCTTGCTACATAAGCGAGGGGTCTTTTTTTTGTATTTATTTAAAAATTTTTTAGGAATCTTAAAACTGTAAGACGATTATTAAAAAATGCTATAATATAACTATGAACACATATAACTGGTACTCACAACTTATCAAACCCACATGGGCGCCACCATCTTGGATTTTTGGTCCAGTCTGGACAGTTCTGTATGTGATTATTGCGATTTCTTTTGGTACGATTTTTTATAAAGCATTTATGAAAGAAATTCCTTGGGCTGTTGCATTGCCATTTGGATTAAATCTACTTTTTAATTTTGCTTTTACTCCACTACAATTTATTTTAAAAAATAATCTCCTCGCCTCTCTGGATATCGTACTTGTGCTTAGCACGCTTCTCTGGGCTCTTATTTCTATTTGGTATATTGCTCCAGAACTACGATGGGTTGTTTATGTTAATATTCCGTATCTTTTATGGGTAACATTTGCGACTGTTTTACAATTAACTATAACTTATTTAAATAAATGATGACCAATCTAGATTTTATAGGACTTTTTATATTGCTTGCAGGATTTATCATTGGTCTCGGGGCGGTGACAGTAATCGATATTCATGGATTCTTAGGTAGAAAATCATCCTATTGGACAGAAGCCACAATACGAACACATAAAGTAACGAAACCACTTATATGGCTAGGTATTTTACTTGTAGTAATCGGTGGCACTATATTTTATCGCGATGAATCACTGTCCGGTGTTCCGCTTTACCATATGCTGATTGCTTGCGTACTTGTGTTGAATGGACTTTTTCTTTCTTTTTATGTAAGCCCTTTTTTATTACGACGAGAACGTGAAGGGAAACAGGCTGAGCTTTTACCAAATAGGCTTCAAAATAAAATAATGTTTAGTTTGGTAATTTCTGATATTGGATGGTGGCTTGGGCTTTTTCTTTTGGTCTGTTATCTTGTTGTTAATTAACAAATATGGTCAAAAAAATAAAAACTAAAAATATTTTTGATTCACGGTTTAAACCAGAACTAACACCAAAAGAAATGTTGGGGCTTGGGGTTTTTGGTGGGCTTTATTTTTCTGACAAGCCAAAAGAGTTTCCGAGAAATTGGTTTATTGGTGCGAAGCTCTCGCCTGATGGGAAGCGACACAAAGAACTTAACTTTTTTAATGTAAACGCCAGTCAACCACTTTCTGTCTGGCAAGCTAAAGGTTGGATAAATAAACAAGATCCGCGTGGGTGGTTCCAATGGTACTGTAGATATTATATGGGAAGAAGAACAGATGACGACGAACGACAAATCAAAAGATGGGTAGCGATGCGAAGACATGTAATGCAAATCAAAAATAATTGTCGAGCAGGAGATATTTTTTGCCGACCAAGACAAAGACAAGCTCTACTTCACTGGGCGTATGATTCGAGGAAGATTTAGTTGTTTCAGTAGTTTAAGTTTTAAAGAATAAAATGTTACCTCTTTCAATTTCTCAAAAATAATGTAAAGTAAGTATCTATGTCACACGGAGAAGTCGTAATACGATTTGAAAAAGTATTTTTTGAATATGGACCAAATAAACCCATCCTAGAAGATGTGGCTTTTTCTATACGAAAGGGAATGAAAGTCACCGTGATGGGTCAAAATGGAGCAGGGAAAAGTACGCTGTTTTCTCTCATCACAGGCGATTCAACTCCAGAAGATGGAACTGTTCATTTGGCAAATAAAGCAACGATCGCTATTTCTCGCCAAGTCATACCTCGAGACGAACTTGATCTATCTGTCCGAGATTTTTTCCAAAAATTTTTCAAAGAAAAAATCTACGATATAGATAGAAAAATTGATTATATTTTAGAGGTGGTGAATCTTGAAGGTCATGAAAAAATCCACGATAAAACTATCCGGTCTTTTTCTGGCGGGCAACAGGCGCGACTTCTTTTGGCTTCTGCGCTCATCCAAGAGCCAGACATTCTTTTACTCGACGAGCCGACAAACAACTTAGATAAAGCTGGTATCTCTCATCTTACAGACTTTTTGGTGAATTACGAAAAGACAGTTATCGTGATTTCTCACGACGCGCACTTTTTGAATGCTTTTACCGACGCTGTTTTGTACTTAGATGTTTACACTCGAAAGATTGAACAATATGTCGGAAACTATACAGATGTGC
Organism: uncultured Candidatus Saccharibacteria bacterium; assembly: GCA_964550665.1. Taxonomy (GTDB): domain Bacteria; phylum Patescibacteriota; class Minisyncoccia; order Phycocordibacterales; family CSBR16-119; genus JAUPTX01. The sequence goes on along the minus strand of CAZJZW010000014.1, from coordinate 16,309 downwards.
GAGATCAGATCGCTGCTCGAATGGAACGAGAAAATAGAAAGAACGCTCTTTTAGCAAAAGAAATACAAGCTAAAAAAGATCAAGCAAATAAATTCGCGATGAAAGGAGGAAATCTGCGTGCGGTAGCGAAAAGAATGCGTGACCTGGCAGAAGAACTCGAAGAAGAAAAAGTAGATGTTCGAAAAGAAGACAAAACTATCAAAAGCTTCACCATACCTTTCCAGGAAGATTTGAATGGAGATATTTTAGTTCTCTCATCTGTTTCTCTTTTGAAAAATGGAAAGCCAACGATAAAAAAAGTAAATATAAAACTGCGAAAAAATCAGCACTTACTTCTTGCCGGTCCAAATGGTATTGGTAAAAGTACGCTACTTGAATCTTTGGCTCACGGAAAAGCCGAAGGTGGAGAGATTCTTACGGAAGCTCGGGTTGGTTATTATCGACAAGATTTTTCGACTCTTGATTTCAATGAAACTCCATATAAATCTCTTTCAAATGCAATGCTTAAAATCTTTGGACGAGTAGATGAGCAACAAATCCGAACTGTCTTGGCTGGATTTTTAGTAAACGGAGAGATGGTTCATACGAAGATCGGAAGTCTGTCAGAAGGGCAGAAAGGTTTGGTTGCTTTTGCACAACTTGTGATAGAGCGTCCAGGACTCCTTATCCTTGATGAACCAACAAATCACATAAACTTCCGTCACTTACCAGTTATCGCGAAAGCCTTGGATGAATATAAAGGTGCAATGGTTCTCGTTTCTCACGTTCCAGAATTTGTTGATCAAATTCGTATTGATGAAGTGCTTGATCTGGGGAAGAAAAATTAAAGTTGTACTTGCTGAAATGGAAAATCTATAGTAAAACTTAGTGTAAATCACATCCCGATGGAAAATCTTGAGACTACTGAGGAAATGGTACGCGGGGTAGACACAGGTCAAGCTATTCTGGCTGTTATCGTTCTTATTGCTGTGGGTTTCTTCTTGGTGTTTCTAAGAGATAAATCCGCAGACACCTACTTCAGAGGTGGTAATTACAAATGGAAAGAATCTGACGAGAATACAAGGGATGGCGAAAATGGAAACTAATATCCTACACAACCCGCACAAAAGACTTCAGTTTTTTGTGCGGGTTTTTAATAAAAAGTTTGATATAATATTTTCAAGAAATTTATTAATTTAGTGTTTACAAAGAAATGAAAAAAGCAAAAATATTATTTTGGATATCAACGACGATTATATTTTTATTCGAAGGTGTGATGACAGGCCTTACATCTGGATCAGAAATGTCTATTGCGGGCATTACAGGTCTTGGTTATCCACTCTACTTTGTCACGATTTTAGCAGTGTTTAAAGTAGTAGGATCTCTGGCGTTGATTATCCCACAAGTTCCAGCTCGGATTAAAGAATGGGCATATGCAGGATTTGGTATTGATTTCATCTGCGCATTTGTAAGTGTTTGGGTTGTCACAGGTTTTGGTGCACCTCTTTTGTTCCCAACAGTTGCGATGATACTGCTTGTAATTTCTTATATTAACTACCACAAGCTTTTAGGTAAGTAATTTAAAAAAGTTTGATATACTAGAAACAAGTCATTTATTAAAATAATTTAAAATACCATGGCAAAAAGAATGAGTCAGGATGTAAAACCTCAGAATGCAAATCCTCGAAAAACAAAAAAGCGTCTTGCGGTAAAAAAAGCGATGCTTGCAGCCAAGAAAGATAAAAAAATGAGTGTCTATAAACGAGAAAGACAAGCGAAGAAAAAATAAAAGTTTATTATTATTTATTTATAAAATATATGGCGGATCGATCACAAAGGAGTAATAAGGAGAAGAAAAAACCAAAGAAAGTAAAAGCAAAGTAAATCAAAAGCCCGGCGCTTCGCGCCGGGCTTTTGATTGCTTTTTACCTAAACAAGTGTATACTGTCAATACTTATAAATAACTTGGACTAGAAACGCTAGTCTTTCATATATGGCTGAATTTAAAAGAAGCGGAGGATACGGTGATAGAAATAAAGGTGGTGGTGGATTTAAAAGAGGAGGAGACAGACCATCTTTTGGAGGGCGACCTTCTTTTGGTAGTAAATTCGGCGGAAGATCTGATGGTCCAAAGACGATGCACAAAGCTATTTGTGCTGGATGTGGAAAGACGTGTGAGGTTCCTTTCAAACCAAACGGGCAAAAGCCAGTTTACTGTAACGAATGTTTTAGTGATCAAAAAGATGAAAATAAAGGCTCTTCTGAAAAGAGAAATTTCAGTGAACCAAGATTCCCAAGAGTAGATAGAACAGAAAGAGAATATGTTAAACCAGCTTCTTTAAATTCTGACCTAAAAAAAGAAATAGACGCTCTGAACACAAAGCTTGATAAAATAATCGATATGATGAAACAAGGTATCAAGCCAAAAGCTCTCGAAAAAGAAAGAGATATTCCAGCCCTGCTTAGAGAAATCGAAGAAAAGCCAAAAAAGAAAGTAGGCAAAAAAGTATCTAAGAAAAAGAAATAATAGAAAAAGCCCGGCGCTTCGCGCCGGGCTTTTTCGTGTATAATTCTCACATGAACTATTTCATTTATATTTTAGAGTGTAAAGATAAAACTCTTTATGTCGGCTCGACAAATAATTTAGAAAAAAGACTTCACGCTCACAATAACCTAAAATCGGGAGCTCACTATACAAAAATTCGTCGACCCGTAATCTTAAAATATTCCGAAAAATGTAAAACCTATGCAAAATCTAGAAGTCGTGAAGCAGAGCTTAAAAGGTTGAGTCGGGAAGAGAAAATTAAACTATTTATTTAACCCCTGCATCAAACCCGGCGACATATCCAGTTGTCCAGCAAAGTTGAAGACTGTATCCACCAGATGGTCTGTCTACATTTAATACGTCTCCTACTACATACAGATTTTCAAAAAGTCGTGAACGCATTGTTTTGAAATCTATTTCTTCTAAAGAAACTCCACCAGAAGAAACGATCGCCTTATCTTTCCCTAACAATTCTTTAACCTCCATTTTTAAGTGTTTGATAGCTTGAACGAGAGAAATTCTTCCTTCACGCGTTAGGCTGTTGTTAAAAACTTCTCCTTCAACACCAGCTTTTTCTAAAACAATTTCTACTAAAGATTTTGGAATAAGAGTTCCGAGAGAATTTTTAATCATCTTTTTATTATTTGTTTTACAGAGTTCCTGAAGTTTCTCATTTAGAGTTCCATAATTTTCTTTTGGCAAAAGATCGAGTTCAATAAAAACTTCTCCGTATTTCAGAAGTTCTCCCGTGTCTTTACTCATATTTAAAACTGTTGGTCCTGAAATCCCAAAGTGAGTAAAAAGGATCTTACCTTTCTCTATTCTTTGCTTTTCATCATCTTGAAAAAGAGAAAGTTTAATATCCTTTAAAGTCACACCCTGAAGTTTTTTTACCCAAGAATCTTTTATCGCTATCGGTACAAGTGATGCATCATTGTCGATAACTTTATGACCAATATTTTTTAACCATTTAAATCCGTCGCCGGTAGATCCAGTTTCTGGTCGTGAAGTTCCACCGGTGGCTATAATAAATTTCTTACCTAAAATAATATTCCCATTATCCAAAACAACTTCCTTTATTTTTCCCTCTTCCTTTGTTAATTTTTTAACCGGAGAATTTGAAAGAACTGTTACTCCAACTTCTTTTAAATTAGAAACCAATAAATTCCAAACAGACTCAGCACGGTTGGTAATAGGGAAGGCGCGTTTTTCATTTTCTACTTTTGTATCAAGATTTCGTGAGTGAAAAAATTCTAGCGTCTCTTTCACGCCAAAAACAGAAAAAGGAGAAAAAAGAAATGGTCCAGCGTTTTTATATTTAGAAAGTAAAACTCGAGTATCAAATTCGGCGTTTGTCATATTACAGCGTCCTCCGCCGGTGATGAGAAGTTTTTTACCTAGATTTTCATTTTTTTCAACAATAACAACCTTCAATTTTTTATTTTGATTTTTTGCAGTGTAAGCCGCCATCATACCGGCAGGACCACCACCGATTACGACAACATCCCAAGTTGTGTCTTCCAGGCTTTTGCTCATATCGAGATGGTAGCATAAGTTACCTTGATAAGTAATGTTTCAGTAAACACATATCATTGACAAAAATAGTTTATTATCATAAATTATAAGTCGGTCTTTCGTTCATTAACCAAAAAACCAAAACAAACGCATGCAGATTTGTAAGATCCGCCTCGCTGAGACAGAGGGTCTAGTGTTGGGTAACTCCAACAAGAATATAAAAACCACTATCACCAACGAGAGTCAGGGCGTACGCGTCATTTTCTCTCGTTTCGGTAGAGTGCTTAACTATATTGAGGTTGGTCGTGATTTCTCTCCACTTCTTTCTTTGGGCAAGGAGTTCGGTGTTCCCCAAGAGGGAAACTTCAGTGTGGTTACTGGACGTTTCGAACCAGAGAAACCTAATGACGAAAGTCGCAATACATACAACTGTATCATTGTGAGTTTCGGTCACGGGCATGAGTTTGCTTTCTACGAGATCCATCACAGTAAGGAGTCAGAGAGCTTTCAGCTCTACAATGTAATACGTGAGGTTTCTTTGGTTGCACCTCGCGAAAAAGTTGCCTCCTAGGATCAACCCTGAGTTGACCACACCCCATTGAGGGGTGTGGTCTTTTTTTTGTGGATATTTCTTAGCATTAAAAACTTATTTTATATATACTTAATGTATGGATACAAGAATTCCTCCAAAATATTTTTTCTTTACACTTCTTATACTTGCTCTAGCCTTCACTATTTTTCTATTTAGACCATTTTTAACTGTAATTATACTTTCAGCTTCACTGGCTTTGGTTTTTAGTCCTGTCTATACATGGCTTCAATCTAAGATGACGTGGCAATCAGGTTGGTTATCTTCAATCTTTACTATTTTACTCTTTGTGATCATATTGTGTGGACCGCTTTTCCTTGTTGGAAAACTTCTTTTTCAACAATCAACAGATTTATATCAATCTTTAACATCTACCTATGATTCAAATGAATTTCTAGAAAATTTAGAAGTTAAAATCGCTAGTTTTTTACCAAAAAATGTTGATATTGATTTAAAGCAGAGAATCGCTGATTTTGTGGCGACCATTTCAGAAGATATCGGTAAGATTTTTAGCTCGACTCTTAGTACAATCTTTTCTTTCTTTTTGATAATACTTTCAATGTTCTATTTCTTAAAAGACGGAAACAGGTGGAATAGGGCGATCATTTTCCTAAGCCCATTGCCGGATACGTATGATAAAAAAGTTATTGAGAGACTTAAAAACGCCGTAAACGGAATTATTTTTGGATATCTATTTATCGGCTTTGCTCAAGGTGCGCTTCTGGGGGTTGGTCTTGCTATCTTCGGTGTTCCGAACGCCGTACTTTTCGGGGTTATCGCTGCGATAGCTTCTTTGGTGCCGATGGTAGGTACTGGCCTTGTAGCTATTCCAGTTATTTTATTTCTATTTGCAACAGGAGACACAGGTTCGGCAATTGGCCTCTCTATTTGGTCAGGAGTTATTGTCGGTGCGTCAGATGAAGTTCTGCGTCCATTTGTTATAGGGAAAAAACTTAATATTCCACCAATGCTCGTCTTGTTTGCCGTTCTTGGGGGTATCACCCTACTTGGTCCAATAGGAGTTCTAATAGGACCTTTAACGTTAAGTTTATTTCACGCACTTGTCTCTATATATAGAGATGGTGAAAAAAAATATTAGATTTATGTATAATATTATAATTAGTTATTTTATTTTAAATATATGGCAAAAATAGTTTTAGGTATTTTAGTGTTAGGAGGTGTAGCATTCTTTATTTTTTCTGGTGATAAAAAGGACGAAGTAAAAGATTCTTCATCCGAAGAAGTTTTAAGTGAAGATTCTACAAAATCCGAAAAAGAAGAAGTTCTAAGTGATTTTAATGAAAAAACAACCCTGACCAAACTAATGGAAAAAGGAGGGAGTTATCAATGTACATTTACACACAAAACAGAAGTGGGTGACTCCACGGGAACGGTGTTTATATCCGGAAAGAAAATCAGAGGAGATTTTGTTAGTAAGGTTTCTATAGAAGGGCTTGGTGCTATGAGTGACATAAAAACTTATATGATAAGCGACGGGGAATCAGTTTATACTTGGTCATCAATGACAACAGATGGATACAAAGCTCCAGTAACAAAAGAAGTTCCAAAAGAAACACATGCAACCGTTCCAACAGATCAAGAACTTGATTATAAATGTGTGGTATGGAAAATAGATGAATCTAAGTTCTCACTTCCTACAAACATAACTTTCAAATCAATATAAGAAAAAAGCCCGCGTAAAGCGGGCTTTTAGTTTGAGTAAAGTGTAAAAGGCTGCCTTGTTTGATCAGCTTGTGTGTTAAGCCAATTCAAAGTATCTCTTACAAAAACTGACGGCCTTTTCTTTTTGTTCAGCGTACCAGTTCGTGGTTTTAGAGGAACGATATTGTGTTTCTTTTTCTTGGGACGGTTTGTGCGCGGGTATCTCATAGCTTTTTGTATTTCTTTTTAATTTTATATTATAAAAATAAAAAAGCTATCTTTTGTTTTTTATAATAATTAAATTTTATTTTAAAAACTTTTTTATTTTTGAAAAATAAAAAAGTTTTACACAGTTTTTTTATTTTGCTCTATGTTTTTTTTAAAATAAGAAGTAAAATTTTAGTAACGTTCACTTCAAACATTCTTTCCTTCAGGCTTTTGCAAAAGTTTTAAGGAGAACGTAGGTTGATATTATTATTAGTTTTTTATCACGTAAGTGATCTAACTAACATGGCAAAGAAAAAAGCTGCAAAGAAGAAAGTAGCTAAAAAAGCTGCAAAGAAGAAAGGTGGAAAGAAAAAAGCTGCTAAAAAGAAGCGATAATTTTATCCCACTTACATAGAGCCCCGCTTTTGCGGGGTTTTGTGTTGCTTCTACAGTATTTTATTTTTTGCTATAATTGGCTTATGGAAACATTTAAAATGATTAGAAATATATTTATAATTTTATTAGCATTGGGCGTCACTTTTCTTTTACTAGGATTTGTGAAAGACAATAGTGCGAACACGGGCATTGATAACGAAGAGGTTGTAAATGGTACTGGTGACGAGGCTTTTTCAATCACAAGTTTAAAAGGAATTAAAATCTTCGTTGATCATCCTGTCCAGAATACAGTCGTTACAAGTCCGTTAAAGATTACTGGTAAGGCTCCAGGGAATTGGTTTTTTGAAGCGAGCGCCCCCGTAGATATCACAGACGCAAACGGAGTTGTTATTGGAGAGTCTTATATAATGGCACAAGGAGAGTGGATGACAACAGACTACGTACCCTTTGAAGGAACACTAGAATTCATACCAAAAGGAGATTATGGATTCCTCATATTGAAAAAAGATAATCCATCAGGTGAAGCGCAATATGATGACTCTTCACAGATCAAAGTAATGTTTAAATAAAATTTAAAAAAGAAAGAGAAGACCCGTTAAGGGTCTTCTCTGTTTCCAGTACTCCATGATGGTGACACAGCCTTGTCTAATCTCCACGACTTTGTCTCGAAGGTGTATTGATATTTTGTTGGCACACTTTTTCTTTTTACAACAAAGAAATCAGGGCCGACAGAAGTTAGCTTTAAGTTTCTACCTATCACCTTATATGAACTGTTTAGTAATATCCCAGAAGAATCTGTTTCTTCTTCTAGAAGAAGAAACAAGTGGGTTAGGTCTTTACAAGATATATGCAAGAGCGTGCCTCTACCAAGCACTTGTTTGTATTCTCTTCTCTTCTTTATCTCTTCACAGTCTATGTCAGTTAGCTTTGAAATGTTTTGTGTAAAAGTAATAAAAGGAAAAAGCCAGAAGGCTATGGTTGTGAAAGTTTTCATGGTTTTGTGGTGTAAGGTGCTCTTTTAAAATTATAAAAAGAAATTAACATTTTGACAAAAAACTTTTTAACAGTTACAAATAAAAAGGAACCAAAAAACCTGCAACATGATAGCACTTTCATTTAACCCAAGTCCTTCAGCCACTGGATTGCTTCTGTGGTTTGCCATACTTTTCGCTTTTTACATAGCTCCTCTGTGGCGTGCAGTGAAAAGTACGACAAACTCGACTACGATTCTTGAGTTTTTTCACATTGTATTTATCATCTTCATCGGAATGATCACTGGACTCTTTCGTAAGTATTCCGATCAAGAATGTAAATAGTGTACCCCGAGTCGCTCCATGAGCGGCTCTTTTTTTCTGGATGAGATATTGATACTTTGGTATAATGTAAGTAGTTATTATTTAAGTATTATCCTATGAGAAATATTTTAAAAATCATACTTTGGGTTGTTGTTATAGCTATCGTGATTTATCTCGCTTTTGGAAAAAGTAAAAAAGAAGTGATTGCACCAACTCCAGAGGTGACAGGAGGTGCGGGAGGTGAGCGTGCAGAAAATGGACCAAACGTTGGCACAAGTGTCGATGTTTATTCAGAATCTTCTCAATAGATAAAATAAAAATAAAACAAAGCCCATGAAAACAGGGCTTTGTTTTATTGACATTTAATGCTACAATGCGTCCTATGTTAAATAAAATATCAGAAAAAATAAATTTTAAAAAATATAAATACTTATTCCTGGGGATTATTTTAATATTTTTACTTGTCTTATTCATTGGAAATAAAGACAGTAACGAAGGTGTTTCTAAGTATCAAGTTTCTTCAGGGGAAGTTGTGGAGTATTTGATTTTAAACGGTGAAGTTGACCCAGTCTTTGGAGCTGAAATGGCTTTTTCTACATCGGGAACAGTTGATAGAGTTTATAAAAACGCTGGTGACCCCGTGTTTTTGGGCGAGAAAATAGCCGAGCTTGACAATGATAGTCTACGAGCAGATCTAACAGATGCTATTGCAAATTTAGAATTAAAACGAGCAGAAGCTAAGGTTTCTACAGCAGAACTTGATGGTGATGTTAAGAATGCTTATTTAAATCTTTTAAACAACGACCTCCAAGCCTATCCGATAAATGAAAACGATGATTATAGTATGGAACCTCCTGTTGTCAGTGGTTCTTTTACAGGTACTTCAAGTGGAGAGTATACTATAGATATATATTCCTCTGTTGCACAGTCGGGTGCATCATTTAAATATTCTGGTCTTGAACAAGGAACAAGTACTGTAAATCAATATTCGCTTTCAAAATTAGGGGAAAATGGTCTTTATTTGGAATTTAATGAATCTGATAATTATACAAATACTAAATGGGTCGTTCCTATACCAAACACAAGAAGTTCTTCATATACAACCGCTCTTAACCTTTACAACAGTGCACTAGTAAGCCGTGATGCCAGTGAGTCAAGTAACATTTCAACAGAAATTGCTAACGCGAAAATAAAACAAGCAGAAGCGGGCGTGGCAAAGATTCAAGCAGGGATAAACGAAAGAACAATCCGTGCTCCTTTTGCTGGAGTTGTTTCAAAAGTTAGCATTAAGCAAGGAGAAATAGCTGAAGCTGGGAAAATAGTTACAGGAGTTATCTCCGATGGTTCATATGAAGTTGTAGTAGAAGTTCCTGAAATTGATATTGTAAATCTTGCCGTGAATCTTGGGGCAGATATTACGCTTGATGCATATGGAGAAGATATTATTTTCAAAGGGTTGCTAGTCTCTATTGACCCAGCCCAGACAGAAGTTGACGGAGTGTCTGTGTATCGTGCCAAAGTGTCTTTTACAGAACCTGATGCTCGAGTTCGTTCAGGTATGACTGCTCGTGTTTCTATTATTAAAAATAAAAAAGAAGGAGTACTTCGTTTACCAGCAAGATTTATTGACACTGACGAGACTGGAGAATTTGTACTTGTTGAAAATCTAGAAGAAGAAAAAAACGATAAGGTTTATGTTACAACAGGTCTAAAAGGCTCTGATGGATTTGTTGAAGTTATTTCTGGGTTGAAAGCAGGAGACGTGGTAATCGGTGAATTTAAAGAATAATATGGGACCAGCATTTCGAGTCGGACTACTCTTAGGATTACGACAAATCAAACGTGCAAATAAATGGACGACGGCTCTTATTATTTTTATTATGATGCTGACATTTTTAAATCTCGTTGGTGTTTCAGGAATCCTGGTTGGTCTTATCGAAGGATCGGTAAAAGCAAACAGAGAGCAATATAGTGGAAACGTTCTTCTCTCTACTCCAAAAGGTGAGTCGTATATAGATGAAAGTCAAAATATATTAACTACAATAAACACTATTCCAGAAGTAGATTCTTATACTGCACGTTTTCTTGAATCAGCAAATATTGAAGCAAACTACCGTACTCGCCGAGACCCAGAAGCTCTCCGGGATAGCGTGGGTGCACAAGTCGCTGGTATAAACATTTCTAAAGAAGATGAAGTTACTCACCTGTCTCGCTATGTAACTGAAGGGCAGTTCCTAGAACCAGGCGACGATGCCTACGTTCTTATGGGTGCGAATATGATTCAGCGCTACGTCTCCGCTTTTGGTGAAGGGTTCGATACACTTGATGATATCTTTCCAGGAACACGAATCCGTATTTCTGCAAATGGAAAGACAAAAGAATATACCGTAAAAGGTATTGTTGACAGTAAGGTCGATCAAACATCGTTTCGAATCTTTATGACAGAAAGTGAATTCGTTCGATTTTTTGATAGAACAAATCTAAATATCAATGAAGTCGCCGTCATCGCGAAAGAAGGAGTATCAGAAGAAACACTCAAAACTATTTTGGTCAGAAGTGGTTTTGGTCAGCATGCAAAAATCCAAACATCACAAGAAGCTATCCCACAATTTTTAACTGATATCAAACTCGCTTTCGGACTTCTTGGAAATATTATCGGAGGTATCGGTATTATCGTAGCCTCAATCACTATTTTCATTATTATTTTCATCAATGCGATTACGCGTCGAAAATATATTGGTATTTTAAAAGCGATTGGTATCGAAGCTCGCTCAATCCAGTTCGCGTATATTTTCCAATCTCTCTTTTATGCGATCTCTGGAGCCGTACTCGGAATGATCGTTCTCTACGGCCTCATGGTTCCTGGATTTAACGCTCATCCGATTGATTTTCCATTTTCCGATGGAATATTAGTTGCGCCGTTTGATAGTACGATGAGAAAATTCTTATTACTTCTAATTGTTACATTCTTTGCTGGCTTTATTCCTGCGTCGATGATTATTAAGAAAAATACGCTAGACTCTATTCTAGGTAGATAATATTCATTTATGATACAAGTAAAAAATCTTACAAAAACATATAAAAACGGACCTCTCGAAACTCATGTATTAAAGGGTATTAACTTGAGTATCTCGTCTGGTGAATTCGTGGCGATCATGGGGAAGTCAGGAGCTGGTAAATCAACACTGATGTACCAAATCAGTCTTCTTGATGAACCGACAACAGGAGATATTATTGTTGATGGAGAAAAAGTGCTCGAACTTTCAAACAAAGAACGAACAAAATTTAGACTCGATCGACTGGGATATGTTTTTCAAGACTATGCTCTCGTGCCCGAACTCACTGCTTCGGAAAATGTTCTTATTCCACTTTTGATGAAAGGACAGTCTATGGATCAAGCAAAAGTAACAGCGCTGAAAGCTCTAACTGAAGTCGGACTTTCACACAGAGAAGATAATAGACCATCTCAGCTCTCTGGCGGGGAACAACAACGAGTTTCTATCGCTCGTGCTATTGCCGAAAACCCAAAAATTTTATTTGCCGACGAGCCAACTGCAAACCTAGACTCTGCTTCAGGAAATCATATTATTGAAGTATTACGTGATCTAAATAAAAAAGGTCAGACTATAGTGATGGTGACTCACGAAAAAGAATACACACTTTATTGTGATCGAATCATTCACTTAGAAGATGGAAAAATTGTGAGGGAAGAGAAGTTGAAATAATTCTAAAAAGAACACCGATCCTAAATCTAGGATCGGTGTTCTTTTTTAAATCTGCTACAATTTACTTTATGGAACACGTAAATATTATCACATCATTTCTTGCCGGACTTTTTATGTTTTTGGCGCCTTGTACACTTCCGCTTGTGCCTGGATTTATTTCATATATCTCTCACGGAGAAAGAGAGACTGTAGTTAGAAGAGCAATTTTGTTTTGTCTTGGGTTTCTTTTAACGTTTATGGTCTTCGGACTTCTGGCAGGAATCTTAGGAACATTCCTTCTTCCTTATAAATTATTCATTCAAAAAATTGGCGCAGTACTTATTGTTATTTTAGGTTTGTATATGTTGGGACTCTTCCGACTTTCTTTCTTCAAAGGGCAAATCTTTGGAGAAAGTTTAAGGAAAATTTTTCATTCAAGAGCCTCACCATTTTTATTTGGAGTTTCTATCGCTCTCGGCTGGAGTCCGTGTGTCGGACCCGTTCTTGCTGGTATATTTTTCTATGCGGCGTTTTCATACAGTATCTTTGGCGCTCTTTGGCTCTTTCTGTTTTTCTCACTTGGATTTATCGTGCCATTTATCATCGTGGCGTATTTAGTAAAAAGAGGGAAGAACCTGAGCTTGCGTTCTTCACAGTGGTTCACTATTTTTTCTGGAATCATCCTTATTTTTATCGGCGTAATCCTATATTTTGATAGTTTTTATTTAATCGTTCGGTATATGTATGAGTTTTTTGGATTTATAAACTACGAAGGGATAAATAATTTGTTGTAAAAAATATTTACTCCTTAGTCTCCAATCTCTTCTTCTTTTTGCTCAAGTCCTGGGATGATGGTCGGTATATATTCACTTATTTTAGTAATCCACTTCATGAAATTTTTCTGTATATACCTCAGTAATAAAATAGAAATTATTACAACTAAAAAGACAAGTGCGTAATTTTTAAACTTCGCAACGCCGTCCATGATGATACTAATTTGTTTGTGGAAGTAATTTCCAAGTCCTAAAAAAATATTTACATAGATTACTAGGGCTAGAAAATCATACATTAAAAATTTTTTACGTGGAACGTTTAGATATCCTGCGACGACAGGCCCGATAAATCTTAAGTAAATTAAAAATCTAGAGAAAAATATTAGTTTATTTATATGCTTACCAAGATATTCTTTATTTTTTAAAAACCCCTTTCTTTCAAGTCGTTTAAAAAGTCCAGCCGTTAATTTGCTTCCACTTTTCGCTAAACTATAGAGAATATAATCGCTGGTGAGCATTCCTAAAATAAAAATACTCAAAACAAGTGGATATTGAAAAAAACCAACACCTGTTAAATAACCCATACCAAGCAAGACGAGTTCTTCCGGAACAGGGATGATGATGTTTGATAATAAGGCGAGAATAAAGATTCCGCCATATGTTAGTCCGCTGATGGACTTTATAATAAAGCCTGCTTCTTGCACAGGAAATATTATACTATACTTAATAAAATGTTATAATAGAACTATTAATCTTAATCTAAAAATATTATGGATAAAAACACTACACAAGTAAAGAAATTTTTCTACATAATCTTGGCACTGGCTATTGTTTTAGTGGCCTTTGTTTTAATCAGAAAAAACAAAAAAGAAGAGGCCATGCCTGAATATCAAATAGGCCAAGCACAGGTTGATAGTATCGATATCATGTTAAAGGAATCTTTCCCTGTACAAGTAGATGTTTTAGTTAAAGGAAATTTACCAGATGGCTGTACTGAAATCGGCGACGCTAAACAACAACTCGTCGGTAAAACATTTAACATAAATCTAGAAACACGAAAGCTTAAGGATACAGATGTTATGTGTACTCAAGCTTTAGTTCCATATACTGAAACTATCGCTCTTGAAAATGTTGTAGGGATTTCAGCTGGTGTTTATACGGTAGATGTAAACGGTGTAAAGAAAACATTTAAAATGGATGTAGATAACTACATCACAAACGTTGATCCACTAAAATAAAAGAACTATGAGACTCGGAGCTATATTTCTATCTTTCCTATTAGTACCTTTTGCCGCTATGGCAGAGGGTACTTCTACGAGAACAGGTTTTGTGGACGGACCAGTATGGTTTTCAGAAGAATCTTTAAAGGTTGATCAAACTGTAAAAATATACACGGCTATTTTCAATGGGGAAGATACAAAACTAACGTTAAAAGTTGATTTTATAGATGGAACAACGGCACTTTCTAGTAAAGAAGTTTTTGTTAGTCCGAACGAAACGAAAACAGTTTCTACGGACTGGAAAGTATCTCTTGGTTCTCATAATGTTTATGCTGTTATTGCAAGTCCAAAGGTAGATGGGGAAAATGTTCTCTTACAAAGATCAAAAACAGATTCAGTTAAATTTTCAGTCACTAAAGAAGTCCCGGGTTCTGTGGTAAAAAATGCATTAACAGGTAAATTCGGAGATATTTTTTCTGGAGAAGGGGATTTTATGGAAAAAGCGGATTCGTGGTTCAAAATGAATTTTAAGAAAAGTGAAGAGTTCCGAGAAAAGACTCTAGAAAAAATCAAAGCCTCAAAAGAAAAAGTAGCAAAAAGTAGAGAAGACCAAAAGGATGCAAAAACAAGAGACAAGATAGTTCTTTCTGGTCACTTTTACGGGCTAGCATTTGTTGGGTTTATTTTCTCAGTTTCCGTGGTATTCTATATTTGTTTTGTTATTTTGATTTACTTGGTACTTCGAACAATCTGGCGAATTCTTAGAAGAATATTAAGAAGAAGACACGAAGAATAGTTTAAAATAAAAAAGCGCGAACCTTTCGGTCTGTGCTTTTTATCTTTTTAATACAATTATTTACTAAAAAGTCAATATTTTGTGTAATAGGGATTAATACATATAATCTTCTTATGTCACTAAAAACTCTGACTAAAATTCTTCTTATTTTTTCAGCAATATTTTTGCCATTTTGGATAACTTCCGCTATCTTCGTATTTTCCGTATTTTATTTTGAGAATTTTTATTTCGGACTTATTGTAATGTTTTTCTTAGATCTCCTTTATGGATTTGAAACAATATTTTTCTTCAATGTACCAGGGATTGTTTTCTTTAGTGCGGTGCTCATTTTCCTCATTTCCTTGCTATCTCAAAAATTTCTAACGATGCGTCAAATATAATATGAAAATCTTTAAAAGAAAAAAAATTCAAAGAGATATTGAACCAGACGAAATATTTATGGACAGCCATAATATGCCTGATTTTAATACTCAGCAATTTGAAGGTCGGATAGAAACACCGATCTCAAAAAACTCCCTTGTTTTTGTTGGAGGATTTTTCTTGCTTATACTTTTTGTTTTCTTTTTTAAGTTAAATTCTCTTCAAATTAAAAAAGGTGAAGCTTACTATAAAATTAGTGAACGAAATTCTTTAAATGGGCAAATTATTTTTGCTGACAGAGGAATCATTTACGACAGAAACGGTGTTGAATTAGCTTGGAACGAAGAAAAAGAGGAGGAAGGAGTATTTGGCAAAAGAGCATATACAAAAGAGGGTGGTTTCGGTGTTCTTTTAGGATACGTCGATCTTCCTAAAAAAGATAAGTTTGGTTTTTGGTGGCAAGAAAAATTTATTGGAAAAGATGGCTTAGAAAAATATTACGATGAATATTTAAACGGAGAAAATGGAAGTAAATTTATTGAGAAAAATGCACTAGGCGAAGTTTCGGCTGAAAATGTTATTAACGAACCTGTTCACGGTTCGAACCTAAGTGTGTCTATTGATTCACGACTTCAAACAGTGATGTATAATGCTATTGTTGATCTATCTACTCGAATTGGTTATGAAGGTGGGGCAGGAGTTATAATGGATATTTATACGGGTGAAATTATTGTTTCGACTAGCTATCCAGAATATGATTCACAGGTAATGTCAGACGGAGACAATCCAGAACTTATAAAAGAGTATTTAAGAAGTTCTCAAAAGCCATTTCTAAATAGACCAATATCGGGACTATATTCTCCTGGATCTATTGTTAAACCTTTCGTGGCCATCGGAGCACTTCATGAAAATATTATCACTAAAGATACAAAAATTTTAAGTACTGGTTCTATTGAAATACCAAATCCTTACAATCCAGAACTTTCTACTATCTTTCGTGATTGGCGAGAAGAAGGTCATGGGTATGTAGATGTTGTCCGAGCGATAGGAGATTCGGTCAACACCTTTTTCTACGCTATCGGTGGTGGGTATAAAGGTCAGACAGGACTCGGGATCACGAAGATAGAAGAGTATATGAAAGTTTTTGGAGTAGGAGAAAAAACTGGCGTTGATATGAATGGTGAGATAGGGGGTCTCATCCCAAACCCTGATTGGAAAAAAAGAGTTTTTAAGGGTGACGCATGGAGACTTGGGGATACATATAACAC
>CAZJZW010000013.1:0-22478 GCA_964550665.1 uncultured Candidatus Saccharibacteria bacterium | reverse complement strand
ATGCATTAAGGATACCTGCAGTAAGAGTTGTCTTACCGTGGTCAACGTGTCCAATTGTACCTACGTTTACGTGAGGTTTTGAACGATCAAACATTTCTGCCATATATTTTATTGGTTGATGTCTATAATTTTGTGCACGAGAACTGTGACAAAACTAGGGACACCAACATAATTAATATTATTTATAAAAGCACTTCGCCTTGTATTAGCTCCTCGGCTCGGAAATAAAATAAATTTTATTTCTCTCGCTCTACGTCTCTAATAATTTGTTTTTATGGTCCAAATTTTCGATTTTTGGGAAATAAAAACACGCTTAAGTGCGCTGGGGATATTGTATAGTAAATGGTTTAAGGCGTCAAGGAGATTCTCGTGCTTTTAGAAAAAGCAAACTCTCTCCTTTCTTTTCCCTTGAAGGAAAAGAAACAAAAGTTCAAGACGACAGAAAAATCTAGCTAAAAACACAAGCTTTTTGTTGAGAAAACTGTGAACTCGCTTTGCTCAGACAGCACAGCTTTTCTAGCACAAAAAGGATGTGTTTTCTTTACGCTATATTTTAAGCGTCGGAGGATTTTAGTTAAAGATAAATTCTTTCGATATATCGAAAGAATTAGAGTTAAGGGTAATTATATCGATATATCGATACAATTTACAAGTAGATTTTATTAAAAGAAAAACCTGCGGTCCTAACGGACCGCAGGTCGATATCTAAAGCACCATAGGCTTAAGCTTGTAGGTGCAAGTGAAACTTTCTTCTCGAAATATAATGTCACGCCGAAGCGGACTTACGGGGCTGAAACCTGTAACAACCTCTGTTTCAAGATCAAGTTTACACTGTTCCGAAACTTCGATAATTCGAGCTATCACTGATGGAACGAACTCTTTCGATATTCGCTCTTTGATCATTTCGCTCGAAAGCCCCTGTTGTCTGAGTAGAAGAATATGCTTCTCATCTTCGTTTGCAGTTGCACGATATTCTGTTTTAATCGTCAACAGAAAACCTTCTACTTCAGTAGTAAGAGTGGTTGTTTCCCCTTCCCATACAAAACCCTCGTCGTTCCATTTTTGACCAGGAAGATTGAAGGGGTCTTTCACTTTTTCAAAGAAAGAAAGGTGTGGATATGAAGTTTCTCGATTACTACCTAGAGATGAAGGGCCTTCATAAATCCAAACACCATCCTTTTCCGTGGCCCAATATCTGCCTTTGTTGATCACGGCACGTCTAGCAATAAAAGGAAGAAGGAAATACACTATGAGCAACCAAACAATGATACGTAGTGAAAACTTATTGCGATTACTACTTTTTCTTGAATCTAGCACGAACAAGCAAACCAAACATGTCAACACTCCTAGTACAAACATAGAAGTATGTGGCACTGCATAGGTTAAGTTAAACCAGCTACTCGCAACCAGCCAGATCACACCCAAGACAAGGGAGGATAGGATAGCAACTCTTTTGTTTTTCCAAAGAAAGTTGCCAAAAACAGATAACAGCCTAACGATTCTTGATAAGAATTCTTGGAAGCGTGCTTTAGCAGCAATAGTTTTCATGGTGTGTTTTTAAAATGAACGTATGTTTCCAAAAACACATTACTCTTTTCTATTTACTTTTGCAACCAAAACAAAAATCTCCCGTGAGGGAGATTTTTGTCTATAAACTAATCACTATCATCTAGCAACTATTTAAGATTGTCTCTTCTTGATGATTTCTTCAGAAACGTTTTTTGGAACAACGTCATATCGTAGGAATTCCATTGTGAAGTTTCCTCGTCCTGCAGTCATTGATCGGAGGTTATTGATGTATCCGAACATTTGAGAAAGTGGAACGATAGATTTGATTGCTTGAACCATTCCTCGGTCTTCTGTTCCTTCAATAAGTCCTCGTTTTGATGCAATATCCCCTGTGATATCTCCCATATATGAGTGAGGAGCAACAACTTCAACTTTCATCATCGGTTCTAGGATTACTGGCGCCGCCTTTTTAGCAGCTTCTTGGAATGCCATTGAAGATGCGATTTTGAATGCAATTTCAGATGAGTCAACATCGTGGTATGAACCGTCATAAAGTTCAACTCTAATATCTGTCATAGGATAACCAGCCAAAACTCCTCTTCCCATAGCTTCTTTGAAACCTTTTTCACAAGCTGGAATAAATTCTTGAGGGATAACTCCTCCTTTGATTGAGTTTACAAATTCCAGACCATCTTCCCTTTTAACATTCTTTGGTAAATCTTCTTCATTAACAGAATAGTCAATCTTTGAAACTCTAATCTTAACGTGTCCGTATTGTCCTTTTCCACCAGACTGTTTAACGTATTTGTTTTCAACATCAGCAGTTCCTGAGATAGTTTCTCGGAAAGCTACTTGTGGAGCAGATGTGTTTGCTTCAACACCGAACTCTCGCTTCATTCGGTCTACTAGAATTTCAAGGTGAAGTTCTCCCATACCTGCGATGATAGTTTCGCCTGTTTCTGGATCAGATGATACTCGGAAAGTTGGATCTTCTGCTTGAAGTCTGTTTAGAGCAAGACCCATCTTCTCTTGGTCAGCTTTTGTCTTTGGTTCGATTCGCATTGAGATAACTGGTTCTGGAGCGATGATCTTTTCAAGCATGATTGGGTGATCTTCGTCGCAAAGTGTATCTGAAGTTGTAGTATCTTTAAGACCCACAGCCGCTGCGATCTCACCTGCGTACACAACCTTAATTTCTTCTCGGTCGTTTGAGTGCATTCGAAGGATTCGTCCCACTCGTTCTTTTGTTCCTTTTGTAACATTGTAAACATATGAACCGGCTTCAAGCTTTCCAGAATATACTCGGATGAAAGTTAGCTGACCAACATATGGGTCTGATTGAAGCTTGAAAGCGAGAGCTGAAAGCGGAGCTTCGTCAGAAACTTCTCGTTCAATATTTTCTCCTGTGTTTGGATCAAGACCTTTTGGTTTTGGAATATCAAGCGGGCTTGGAAGATAGTCAACAACAGCGTCCAAAACTAATTGAACTCCTTTGTTTTTTAGAGCTGTTCCACAAAATACTGGGAAAATTTCGTTTTTGATAACAGCTCTTCGAAGTGTGTTTTTAAGTTCGTCTACTGTAAATTCTGTTTTACCTTCTAGGTATTCAGCCATCATCGCTTCGTCAGTCTCAACGATTTTCTCAACCATTTCCATTCGAGCTTTTTCTGCCTCCGCTTTATATTCAGCCGGAATTTCTATTTCAACAACAGTCTTTCCTTTATCTCCTTCAAATTTAAAGGCTTTCATTTTGATAAGGTCGATCACCGCCTCAAATTTATCTTCAAGGCCAACTGGAAGTTGAACTCGAACAGCTTTCTTTGTAAGACGCGCTAAAATACTTTCGTATGATTTTTCAAAAGATGCACCTGTTCTATCTAGTTTGTTGATAAAACAAAGTCGTGGAACATTTCCATCATCAGCATATCGCCAGTTTGTTTCTGATTGAGGCTCTACCCCAGCCACACCATCGAAAACAACAACAGCACCGTCAAGAACACGTAAAGATCGCTTTACTTCAATAGTAAAGTCGATGTGTCCTGGTGTGTCGATCAAGTTAAACTGACACTTCTTTGAAGTATCGTTCGCTGGCATATATGTAGGACTCCAAAAAGCAGTAGTCGCAGCGGATGCGATAGTGATTCCTCGTTCACGTTCTTGTTCCATCCAGTCCATGACTGTTTCTCCATCGTGAACTTCACCGATCTTGTGACTTTCTCCTGTATAAAATAGAACACGCTCTGATGTAGTAGTTTTACCAGCATCAATGTGAGCAATGATTCCAAAATTTCTAACTTTTGCTAATGGGTAGTCTCTCTTCATAAATACAAAGTTTTAAAGTTATAAAGTAATAATGTTTATAAAGTTATCTCATTAAATGAAATATCACCAAGCTTTATAACTTTATAAACTTGATAACTTTTCACTAATTCTTACCAAGCAAAGTGAGCGAATGCCTTGTTTGCTTCAGCCATTTTGTGAGTATCATCTCGCTTCTTGATGGCAGCGCCTTCATTGTTGAAAGCAGATAGGATTTCTTCTGTAAGAGCAGTGTCCATAGTTACACCTTTTCGTCCTCGCGCAGCTTCGATGATCCATCGCATTGCAAGTTGTAGCCTTCTTTCAGCTCTAACTTCTCGTGGAACTTGGTAGTTTGCACCTCCGACTCGTCGTGATCGCACTTCCATAACAGGTGATGCGTTCTTCAAAGCTAAGTCAAAAACTTCCAAAGGATTTGGGTTTTGAGTTTTGTCAGAAACTTTCTTTAGAGTTTTGTATACAACAGTTTCTGCTGTTGTTCTCTTTCCGTCTTGCATAACATAGTTAATAAACTTAGAAAGTTTTTCTGAGTTATACATTCGGTCTGCTTCTGTAATATTTTTTTTCTTAATTGGTCTTCTCATATATATAATTATTTAGCAGCTTTTGGTCGCTTAGTGCCGTATTTACTTCGAGCGTTTCGTCTCTTTTCAACTCCACCTGCATCGAGTACTCCTCGAACAACTGTATATCGTACTCCGATAAGATCCTTCACTCTTCCAGAACGTAGCATAACCACTGAGTGCTCTTGGATGTTGTGTCCTTCTCCTGGGATATAAGCTGTTACTTCGTAGTGGTTTGTAAGACGAACTCTGGCGATCTTTCGAAGCGCTGAGTTTGGCTTTTTAGGAGTTGTTGTTGTAACTTTTGTACATACACCTCTTTTAAAAGGAGAAGCATAGCTTGTTGGTCGGTTTGCGATAGAGTTAAATCCACGTCGAAGTGCAAGAGTCTTTACAGCTCTTGTTGCTTTCTTTCTTCCTTTTTTAACTAATTGACTGATTGTTGCCATAATTTGAAAAAACAGTCTTAAAAAGACTAGTCCGCATACTTTACTATGTGCATAAAAAAAATGCAAGCCCCCACACCTATATTTTCATGGCCGTAGGCATTGTAAGATTTTTATTTAAAAATCTTACAATGAAAATATAGGTGTGGGGGCAAGCCTAAGGCAAGCGCGCCCATAAAAAATAAATAAAATACTGAAAAAGCCCCGACATGTGCCGGGGCTTTCACTTCTTCCACCGAAGTGGATTAGTTCGTTACAACCCTCACAGTCTCGGTAGCGCCATTGGCACTAATAAGAGTGAGGAGATACACACCAGGTGATGACATGATCGTCAGCTGTTGACCATTCCTTTGCGTTCCCACTTTTTGACCAATCTGGTCGAAAGCTTCTACGCTTTGGAACTCGCCTTTGATGTTGATCGCTTCTCCCGCGACTGCAGGATTAGGATACACCAAGTAAGTCTCTGTCCGTTCATCGAAATGAACTGCGACAATATTTGAGAAGTCTGTCGACCCATCGAGGTCTACTGACTCTAGTCTGTAGTAGCTCGTCCCTGTTAGAGGACTATCATCTACAAAACTGTAGCGAAGAATTTGGTTGCTATTTCTAGCCGACAAAACTTCGCCTATGTTCTCAAACATGAAGCCGTCTTTTGAACGCTCAACGATGAAGTGACTACTTTCTCGTTCGCTGGCAGTTTGCCAAGTTACGAGTGAAGTCTGACCATCTTTCTTCGCATCAAACGAAACGAGTTCGATAGGAAGTAGAGTCATCGTACAGTTAATTACATTCGATGGGTATGGGTCATCATTGACGTCCGTACCCATAGAAAGATTCATGGAGCTTTGTACTCTTGTGACGCTTGTCCTGATTATTACAGGAAAATTCACGAGAGCATTTTCAGAATCCATGATTGTTGGGTTGTTGCAGTAGGAAGCCAAAGCTGTCCCAGATGCAGAAAGCGCTGTTACGATCGTGCCTCTTATAGACCCAAAGGTAGTGCCATCTTTCACGTCAACAAACATCAGATCACCGTTTGGACGAAGCATCGAGTGAAGTGATACTGGCGCAGGACCAGCAGGGTGACCAGGTGTCACTTTTCGCATCCAGTTTATAGTCGAAAGATTCTGACTCAAACTAAGTGCGTAAGATCCAGTGTACCCAGAGCCGACAACCGATCCAGAGATGAACAAGCTTGTACCGTTAGTCGTCAACATTCCTCCGGAGAGGTTGTCAAAAAATGGAGTGATCAACATTGGATCACAGACCAAATTCAAACTAGGGCTTAGCTTGGACACAATAGGACCGTAGCCATCTGAAGTGAACGTGAAGCAAAAACCTCCTTGAAAAGGTACGGCGTCAACGAAGAACTCGTTTTGTCCGTACCCATAGAAAAGATGGTCAATGAATGCACCGTCGCTAAGTCGATAAATCGACAAAGAGACGTCTCGTCCATTGTTGTAGCCTGTTCCAAACACACAGATTGAATCTCCTTTTACAAAGACTCTTTCCGCATAACGGGAACCGCCACTTCCCTCGAGCTTGTTAGCCCAGAGAACATCTCCACTTGGAGAAATCTTCATCGTAAACTCCCTTCTGATACTTGAGTTCCAATGGTTGATGTTACCTACAGCAACAATGTTACCGATAGGATCAACATCAACGTCTTGAAAAACCAGAACAGAATCAACAGCTCCAAATGTCCTCGTCCAAAGCACATTTCCTGATCCAGATGGATCAATCTTTGTGACAAAGGCAGTGGTGTCATTTGATGAACCAACAGCAACAATTTCATTACTTGCGGTTTTCGCCGAAGCGTTGAAACGTGATGCCAGATCAAACAACTTTGACCACACAGTCAGTCCAGAGGTGGTGGTTCTCTCGATATAGGCTTGTTCCTGAACTCCACCCTCCCAACCAACATGTATGAAATCTCCTCCAACCTCTTCGAGCGATTCGACAATGAGAGACTCAGTCGAATTCGCCGGATCCAAAGTGATCTGCTGACCAAAGGCCTGAAGCGATATGGTCAAAACGACGAAAACGATTATGCTCCTCATGTTTTTGTGGTGTTTTATGTGTATACCTACTTTCGTAGGTGGTTGTAATTACAATGTGCAATCTCCCTCTATTTATACCATTTTTGGACTAAAAAGTCAAGCACTACCAAAGTTTTCAACATGTTAATTTGACACTTGCTTTTTAATAGTTTTGTGTTATTATTAAAACAAACCAACACCATCAAACGATGAAAAAGCTCAGGCTTCTACTCGCTTTGATGGTCGCCACAGGCACCTTCAAAGCTTATGCTCAAGATGTCGTATATCGATTCGATGCATCACCTTGTCCCAATACTTGTGTTGCTGATCTTTGCAACGGCGTTGGAACATCTGCGTGGTTTTCTTTAAACACGACGGATATTGCGACGGCTAGTACGTTTAACCTAGGACCTGGTCTTTCAGGCGCTGGATCAAATCCATGTGGAAACATGAATGGATTTGCACAAGGAAATCCATCATCTGGACGAGCACGATGGGCCGATAATTGGCCACTGTCATTAACAGTGAACCCAAACCTCGACTACTTTACTTTTACTCTTACCGCTAACCCCTTCCATCTGGTTCAGATAGATCAGATATCGTGGCAAGATCAAAGAAGTACTACAGGTCCAACACTGCGCCAATTGAGAACAAGTGCTGATAACTATACAGCAATCTTTCCTGCTGCAGGTAGCACAACTTCAACAGGATGGATAGGTAGATCTATTACAACAGGACTACCGAACTTTAGCGGAACAATCCAAATTCGTATCTACGGATATGGAAACCTTCCTCCGGCAAGCGGAGGTACCGGCACAAATGCTGGAAGTCTTCGCATAGACAACGTTCAGGTCTTTGCCCACATTCTGATCACCAACCTCCCCATCGAACTTCTATCCTTCACCGGAGAAAAGATTGATGAGAGTAAGGTGAAACTTCTTTGGTCAACAGCTAGTGAGCGAGACAACGACTACTTCACAGTCTTCCGTTGTAACGACCTCATCACTTGGCAAGAGATCGGAAGAGTTGCCGGAGCTGGATTCAGTCAGTCACTGACCAACTACGAACTTGTAGATGCTTCCCCACTCACTGGGACCAACTACTACAAACTTCGTCAGACGGATTTCGACGAGACGTTCGCTGACTCACAGGTCATCGCTGTCGATGTGGATGTCGGTGACACATTTGTCACTTACCAAAACCCGACGGCCCGCGGTCAGCCGATACGAGCATCTAAGAAAGTCGACTTCATCGTCGACCAGACTGGAAGACTTGTACCCTTCGAACCGACGAGCATCATCATCGAAACTCCTGGAGCTTATACTCTAGTACACATCGATGAAAATGGTTTTTCGACCACATGTCGACTAATCATAACCAACTAGTCTTCGGACTATGAGACCTTCGCCCCATCGGCGAAGGTCTTTTTTTAAATTTACTCTTATTTTATTTGACAAAAAATATATTTGTGATATTATTGCGTTAAATAAACCACCGCCCTTTCAAAACCAAAGACCATGAAAAACCTATTCTTTGCTGTCTTTACGTTACTCTTAACACCTTCTGTCTTCTCGCAAGACCAGGTGAACTGGATAATGTGGGAATGCGAAAGCACTGACAACAACCCTGTGGTATACGTACCTGTGGGACATCGAACTACACTCCTTCGCTACGAAGCCTCTTGGCCAAGTAATGAAACAAGAGAAGTTCTCAAGTGTAGAGGTGGCACGTGTCACTCTCTCGGACAAATTTCTGGCGGAGAACATCTACTGGAAGATGTTTACGATAACCCAACAGCCAACGGTTACTGGGACTCGTACATGCTGACACTTCAAGTCGGTGGAAATTCAACAGAAGGAGTGTTTGTTACAACAGAACCAGAGCCTACTCTTTCTGTGGAAGTAGACATTATTCAAACTACAGAGGGTGACTCAGTCACTATAACAGCTTCATCAACAACACAGTGGAGTGGTGAATATGGATGGGGACTCATCTTCCCTTTCTGCACGTCTCACCCGATCAAAATGATAGCGAAGGTGTCTACAACAAGTGAGGAAGTGGTTTTCCAAGACACGGTAGAATGTATCCCGGGAACACCAACAACCTTCGTCACCGGATTTATGTACAAAGGTCCTTACACAGAGCTTTGTACAGGAGTTCACATGGAGCGGTTGGACATCTCCGATGTTCCAACATTCACTCCGAGAGGAATCATCACTGCAGATGAAGTCTGTATGATGGCAGGAGGTTCGATCACAACAGGAATGGAAGCTTCTTACGAAGATATTAGATTCCTTGCGTTTCCGAACCCGTGTCACAACACTCTCTTCTTGCAATCAAGTCGACAAGTCACTTGGCGTGTGACAAACATACTTGGATCGATTGTCGCAACAGGACAAGAGAAAGAGATCAATACAGGTTCATGGCCTTCTGGTTTGTACTTCCTCGAAGTAGAGGGTACAAAAACATTCACACAGATCGTTCGAGAGTGATCTCAAGCAATCCAAAAGCAAAAGCCCGTCTGCAACGCAGACGGGCTTTTTACTTTTTGTTATTGAGTTTTTATAGGCAACCCTGTTTTAGTATCAATTTTGATTGTATTGTCTTTTGTTTCACCTCCTGTAAGACCTGAAAATGTAGGTCCATGGTAGATTCTTACATAGTCTGAAGCATTATTATTTACAACACTTGGATGGAAACTTGAAGTACTAATTTCTGACGCAGATACAGAGCCATCTGATAGCGCAGAATCACGGAACCATTTAATATTCTTTAAAGTTGCTCTGAAAATATATGATGGGTTATCTGGTAATTCGAAACGTACATCAGCATTCATAGCTTTTGTTTGACCAGCTGCTAATGAGAATACCCGGACTTGACCATTGTTACCGACAGAAGATGAGTGAAAAGTCTGTGCCCCAGAACCACATTGATAACAATCAATAATTTCACCAACAGCTTTTATATTATAAGAATTGTTTAAAAAGTCATTTACAGCTATTGGACTAGCCTCTGAAACACTATTAAAAATCTGTAGTCCCGTATTCTTAAGATTTTGTATTGGTAATGAAGTATGCAAGCTAGCAGGATCAACTATTTTTATAGGGTATAAACAATTATTTGTTATGCGGTAATGCATTGAGAAAGAGTAGAAATTACCTGGTGTGTTTGTAGAGCCTTCCCCAAAAAACATAGGTTCGTCGAAATTGTATGTTGGAGAAATTGAAATACAGCCCGATGAACTAATCACCTGAGATGTTTGACTGTTAGAATCTACTTTGTCTTGGGTGCTTAGAATTGCAGCTGTTTGAGCGGTGACTAATAAAAATAGAAGTGAGAAAA
This sequence comes from uncultured Candidatus Saccharibacteria bacterium, assembly GCA_964550665.1. Classification (GTDB taxonomy): domain Bacteria; phylum Patescibacteriota; class Minisyncoccia; order Phycocordibacterales; family CSBR16-119; genus JAUPTX01. Next base: position 12,260 of record CAZJZW010000013.1, on the reverse strand, counting down.
GCCCTAGAAGAACTTTATTGTTTTTTATGTCTAAGTGTTTAATAGATTTCATGATTTTTAATTTAATAATAAATACTGCTTAATTATAACAACGTTTTGTTTAACAACACCAACGTACAAAAGGCAATATGTGGAAAACAGAACTATTGATTAAGCGCTTCGATGCCTGGAAGTGTGCCAGAAGAGAGAAATTGAAGCATTGCCCCCCCGCCAGTAGAGATAAACGATATTTTATCTTCCAATTTCATCTCTTTTATAAGCTTAACCGTGTCCCCCCCTCCGATTACAGAAAAGGCAACGGACTCTGATATGGCTTTTAGAATTTCTTTTGAAGATTTGTCGAAACCATCTTCATAAAGTCCTAATGGTCCATTCCAAAGAATTGTTTTTGAGGTCAGAATCGTAGTTTTTAGATCTTCTAGAGTTTCTGGTCCCATATCAGTAATCATATCTTCTTTTGAAAGAGCATTTGGAGTTTTTACCTTACCTGATTTTACAGTAACATCGAACGGTATTTTAATATTTGGCTTATCAAAAAATTTTGTGACGTTTACTGTTTCATCAAGGAGTGACTTACCGGTTTCAAAGCCAATTTTTTTCATGAAATTGTTAGCTAATGCTCCACCGATAAAAATACTGTCTGCGATTTTTGAAAACTTTTCAATCAAAGGGACTTTTGTATCAAACTTTGAACCTCCCAAGATAAACAGGAATGGTTTTTCTGGAGCATCTAGTTTTTTTAGATTATCAACTTCTTTCAAAAACCAAATACCGACGTATGATGGTAAAAACTTAGTCACACCAACAACAGATGCATGAGTGCGATGAGAAACAGAGAAAGCTTCGTTCACATAAAGATCGGCAAGGCTCGCTAAGTAGGCTGAAAACTCTTCCGTATTTTTTTCTTCACCTTCGTTAGATCGCAGATTTTCAAGTAAAATAACTTGCCCTTCTTTTAGATTTTCGGCAATACCGAGTACTTCTTCTCCATAAAGAACTGGAACAAATGTTACTGGGATAAATTTATTTAAATAATCTGCTATTGGTTTTAAGGTTTCTTTTGGATCACTCCCGATATGACTAATTAAAATCACTTTTGCCCCGAGTTTTGATAGATGCTTTATCGTATCCAAACTTTTCTCGATACGAGAACCTTCGGTGACGTCCACTAATCCATCAACTCCCATCGGTACATTAAAATCTACTCGAACGAGTGCTGTTCTGCCTTTTAAATTTTGAATTTCAAGAATTGAACGCATATATACGAGTACTATCTTTTTAACATTTCGACCTTTTTAAGAATCTCACCAAACTTTTTTGGATCAAGACTTGCGCGACCTACCAATACTCCATCTACCCCGCCGTATTTTGAAATAGATTCGATATTTTTATCATCAACTGATCCACCGTAAAGTATTTTTGTTGGTGGGATTGATTTTGTATCATAAATGTCGCTCAAAACTTTTTTGATAAAAATACTTGTTTCAAAAATCTCTTTTGATGTAGGTTCTCGAGTTGCCGTAGAACCAATCGCCCAGACTGGTTCATAAGCGATAACAATATCTTTGATTGAAGTTTTAGGAAGACCTGAAAGAGATGACAGAAGTTGCCCCTTGATAGTTTTTAGATATTCTCCTGCGTCGTCACGTTCTTTTTCGCCAATACAGATTATCGGAATCAACATCCCTCGTAAACTTGCCTTCACTTTTTTATTTATCTCTTCATCTGTTTCGCCTTGTGCCCTTCTTTCAGAATGCCCGACAATGGAATATTTAACTCCTAGATTTTTAAGCTGAAGATATGAGACATTTCCAGTGAAAGATCCTTCTGATTCTCCGAAAAGATCTTGGGAACCGAGTGTAAACCTGTGCCCCGATGTTTTAAGATTTTCGATGTACACAAAAGGCGGACAAACTACGGTATCTACGTTTCGCATTTTATTAGCAGTCTTTTTTATAGAAGAAAAAATCTGTTTAGCGAGTTTACCAGACACCGGATTCATTTTCCAATTACCAACAATAAGCCATTTTTGTTTTGTCATGCTGATAATTATATCAGATATTTATATTGGTAGAAAAAATAAGCAACAAAAAACGCTCATAGAAGAGCGTTTTTTGTTTAGTTCTTTGTTTTGATCACCTAACTATTACCATGAGATTCTTATTCGTCCGTTTTGTGCAGAACCTTGATAGATGTTGAGTGTTCCGTCTGTACATGTTCTTGGAGAACCAGCACCGAATCCGTTATTTGGTGTAATTGTTTCTTGTGCCAAGTTACATGGTCCAGAGTTTGAAGCACCGTCTACTCCGTTTGTACCAACCGTTACACCTGCTGGGTAGCCGTTAGGGAATTGATCCCCTCCAGCTCCTCCTTGACCAGCATTTCCAGTGTTGATCCAAGCTGTTCCACCTTCTCCTCCATCAGCACCTAGCGCTTGGAATCCTGGTGTTCCTACTTGATTTCTTACCTGAGAAAGTCCACCTGTGACTCCATCTGTTGGTGTTCCAGAAGATGATGTGTTTGTTCCGTTTGCACCCTTAGCTCCAACAACAAATTCTGCATTAAATAGATTATTTCTTGATAATGTCATTGTTCTGTATCCTCCAGCTCCTCCTCCTCCTGCTCTTCGAACTTCGGTGTTACTTGTTTTAATTCCTCCAGCACCTCCTCCAGCACCCCATACTTCGATTGTAAATGTATCTACGTCAGATGGGATAGTATTGTTTTCTTGGAATGTACTTAGAGAGAATGTTCCTGGTGTACTGTATACGATTTCACCTGAACTAGGTGTACTTGTTGGAAGTCCAGAAATAAGGACATACCCTCCTCCTCCACAACCTCCTTGTCCTCCTTTAAATTGTAGTGAATACGGAATAAAAGTTTGAACTCCTTGTCCATACCCTCCTCCTCCTCCACCACCACCATGTCCTGGGGCACCACAATATCCAGATCTACCAAACCTCATATTCATTGAATCTGTTCCTCCGCCTGTTCCTCCGTCTCCTCTGTAACTATAACCAGCTGAGGTTATTGCATTTGCACCCGGTCCACGAAGTGTTCCATTTGAAGTATAGGCCTCTCCCACACCTCCAACACCTCCACAAGTAGGACAATTTATATTTTGAGGTGGCTGAGGATTTGTATTTGATCCAAGCCCTCCATTCCAATACCACCCATCACTACCAGACGCTAAGTTAATGTTTCCGTGAATTCCAATAAGGTTACCTTGGGAAACTGACCCTCCAGCGCCACCCCCGAAACCTCCAAGTGAGGCCGGCCCTATTTGGTTTTCTGGACCACTCACTGGGTCAAAAATAATTGTTGTTGGCTGACCAGTAAAACCACTTGTAGCAAGACTATTTTCTGATGTTGCCCCGGCACTGAATATAGCAGGTGAGCCTCCTTGACCTCCTTGACCAATATTCCAACGAAGAACACTTCCTGGAGTAACATCAATGTCTTCTGTATTACACTTACCAGCCTCTCCTCCTCCACCACCTGATCCTCCAGTTCCAGCACCCCCATCTTGTGCAGCAGCCCCCCTACCGCCACCGCCACCGCCACCGCCACCGCCACAATATTTCACACTAACTGTTCCTGTGAAATTAAATGGATGTTCATATCCGTTGTCTTCAACTGTGTACATAACAGTGCCATTACCATGACCTGTCCTTGGAGGTTGAATACCCTCTAATGTAGCATTTGGATCAGTTGCAGTAGGGCATTTAACGACTTTTTTATTTGTCTCAATATAACAAAGGTGTTTTATCTCTCCTGCTGCTGCTTGATTAATATTTCCACCTTCAAGACCTTCAAGATATAGGTGTCCGTTTGGACCAATAACTGTAGCATCAGCTAAATATGACACTCCGGCGTTTGCAAAAACTGCAATACCGTTTTCAGGATTAGCAAGATTTAGTTGTCCTAAGTTTAGACCTGGAGCAAATGGTATGTTTCCATATGTTAAATATTTATTCCATTTAAATGTTCCATCCGCGTCAACTGACATTGGAATTCTTCCTACACCCGCATCTAAATATTCTGGGTGTTGCGGTGGACCTTTAAATTTAACTGAAGAAGAGTTAAATGTTACATCTTGAGGATAATAATCATCTCCAGCAACACCAAATTCAACAGTATTAGATTGGAAATCAACGTCTTGTTGATTTTCAAGATTCCATCTAAATGTAACATTTTCTGAATTAAGATTTGTGTTTTGAGAAGGCTGATAAATACCATCAACAATACCTCCTGTACCTAAGGTAATATTATTCCATCCTCGCACGCTAAAAGAGTTACTCTCTATCGTAGTAACAGACGACCCCTCACCTGGATTAAGACGTTTACCGATACCAACAATTTTTGAAAAAATAGTAGTAGAAAGAGTATTAATTCTTGATGAATCCATCTGTGGACCGAAATACTCGAGTTTGTTTGTAGCTTGCCATGAATTCGTTGTGTTATCAAACCATAAAGTTTGACCTGGTGTACCCGGTGGCAAAGAGCCTGTACCTCCTCCACCTCCTGGACCAGTAGTCCAGCAGTTACATTCAACATTCCAAATGAGAGTGTCTCCATTGTTTACCCCACCCGGTAAGGCTGGGCCCCATGTAATATTCCCTTGATTATCAGTAGCCTTGAGTACATCTCCAGCTGACGGTTGACCACCTTGAACATCAGACCCATCTGCATTAGTGGGCTTATATCGAAGCCTTCCAAAGAGATTTATTTCTGGCCCAGCATTACCTTGAGAACCAACATTAAACTGGTTTAGAAATGTGGCTGGAACAAAAGAAGCCATAAAATCACCTCCTCCAGCATCTGTGTCATTGTCGAAGAATGTGCCACCACTTAAGATTGATCCAAAATCAACTTTAAAATCACGACCAGCGGTAAGGGTACCGTTTAATCTTAGTGCCCCTTCTTTTGTTTGACCTTGTGGACCAATATTTACAGGAGCGGGTACGTTTGTTCCAACGGTTGGTCCGCCGACTGGAGGGGTCCAGTTATTCCCTGGCGACGCCAAAAGAGATGATGGAACTGAAAAGATTGCAATGAAAATTGTTAATAAAAACTTTGATAAAAATGCACGCATAATATTGATAATAAATTTATAAATTACTTCTTATATAATAACACTTTTAGTTTTGTAAATTGACATTAAAGTTTTATAGTGTGGAAAACTTTTATTTGATACGGGATTGAGAGAACATTTTTGTCTTAATTTAAATAAAATAAAACATCTCGCTTTGCGAGATGTTTTATTTCTGATTTTAGAATTCTTCGTAACCTGGGATATTTGATCCAGCAGGTGTACATGTAGGAATGATAGTTGGAGGACATATTATTCCATCTATCCAAACTCTTACTCTTTTGGCGTCAGACACCCCGTCATCATTTACACAAGTCAATATAAATGTTGTTGGATAAGCATATGCGGAAGATCCTACGGTCATGTCTATTGTTCTAGACCCGGAAGCTATCGGAGTAAAGTTTGATGAGTTCCAACTAGTATTTGTGTCAGCACTTCCATTTACAACCATCTGGGAACTCGATGTACATGAAGTTGCGTTTTGAACTGTCCAACCAAGGTTAACGATTCCTCCAATATCTGATAAGGTCTCGGTACGATTGTTACCATCGTTGTTTGGACTGACGATAAACAGATCAACAACAGGTGGTGGATCTGGAGGATCGACAGGCACAGTCATTATGATATTGTCAGTATCACTTACTTGAACACCACTCAGTGATTGACAAGTAATAGTAAACTGTAATACATCCCCTGCAACAACTCCACTTAAAAGACCTGCGGGTATGTTAATGGTTGAAACAAAGTTATTTGGATTTGCTCGAGCTCCTGTCCAGCCACTAAGTGAAGCTGTTACACCGTCAACAGAGAATGAGCCGTTACATGAGTTTGGTAATAAAGCAGCATTATTTGTTGATGACCATTGTATAGTACCCGTAGGATATGAACCACTACCAACAACAAGTGATGAGGTGCCGACATCAAGATTGAGAATTGGAATGCCTGGCGCATATACACAACTTGCAGGATTACTTATTGTTGCAAGAGGATTAAAGTTTGTTGCAACTGGATCAGTACATCCAATGATTTCTGCACCTATCACACACGAGCCATCATCTACGGTAGCCAAAGGATTATAGTTGTCGGCAATTGGAATTGTACAGCCGAGGACTGCGTCATAGAAACATTCTGCTGGTTCTGTAGCTAATGGATTGTAGTTTGTTGCCACAGGATCCATACATCCCTTAATCTCTGTTGTTACAGTTACCGTCGCGATCTTCATAGGAAGCGTTTGACCGTCTGAAGTTCTACATGTGAGTCTGTATGTGGTTGTTTGATTTATTCCATTTATTGCATGTGTTCCATTTGGTAGGTTTCCAATAGTAATATCGATCGGTCCAACGTTTGTTCCATCACCCCCGGTTGATCGCCAGTGAGGATAGTTACTTGAGTTACTGTAGGTGGTACAAGAGTTAACCCATTTTGTAGGACTATTGATTGCTTCCCATTCAAGTATTGTTCCACCGCCCTCTTCTACGACAACATCATGTGCCCAGAAGTTTATATTAGCACTTCCCGGTAGAACGACAGATGTATCACAGAAAGGACATTCTGGATTTTGGAAACTAATCCAACCAACAACAGGACCGCCCCATGCCCAACCAGTCAATGCTCCTGTTATAATGTTCAGCTCTACTACATGATCAAGGCCGGCAAAACTTACACATCCATCGTAACCATCGTCAGCAACATCATCTCCGTTCATGAATTTACCCCAGCCTGCTAATTTTCTAAAATCACCGAGTGCTGGATCGAGATCGTCTAGATTAAAAACTTTTGCAACGAATTGAGGCGACATTGGATATGACTGCCAACAACTTTCAACAATGTCGGGATCAAATGTAAGCCATCCGTAGTTACTACTCCATGCATTACCAGTCAATGCTCCATAATTAGAGCGGGCTGGATTCAAGCGGTCTGGTAATGATCGTAAATCAAGTTTTACCCCCCATGGACGAACACCATCTTCACAAAAATCAGGTTCACAATTAAATTTAAGCCAGCCACCACCTCCTTCACTGACGTTTGGATTTTCAATACCTGTCCCCATCCAAGCAAAACCAAAAATTTTACCGTCGTCCGGAGAATTAGAATCAGGCGGTCGGATAATTTGTCCAAAAACTACAGAAGATATACTAAATAAAGAAACTGAAAAAGCAAAAACAGTGAGAGGAGATTTATATTTGTCAAAAATCTTCTTTAGAAAAGACATAGTTAGTTATTCTTCTTTAAATCTTCTATTATTTTTGCTTTTTGTTCTGATGTATATGTACTTGCCCCAGAGCTTCCTGCCTTAATCTTCGCTGTTGCCTGTGTTTTTTGTGCGTCAGTTAGTGTTGGTTGTTCTAGTGAAGATTTTTTAATCTCTGTGATAATAGCCGCTTTTTCACTTTCAGTAAATTGACTATTGTTAGAATTATTTCCTATATTTATAACCTCACTCTTTTTTAGGAGAAGAAAAATCACGACAACAACCACGACCCCGAGAATAACAATGAAAAAATTTTTATTATTTTTTTGACTATCCATAAATATAGTTAGAAATTATTTTTAAATATTAACTGTGTTAATCATAACACCACAAATGTGAGAAAAGAAAAGTTTTTTAAACTATTTGTGGATAATCAATTTAGTTTTTTGGTGATGGAGCTTTGAGGGCTTCGTATGCTTCTCTGTTAATCTCTTCAGGTGTTTTATTTTTCGAACCTTCTGGAGCTTTAAGGGCTTCGTATGCTGCGGCATTTACTTCCTCAGGTGTACGCGGGAGAGGAGTAATTGGAGCTTTAAGGGCTTCGTATGCTGCGGCATTTACTGCTCTTTTTAATTTCATCTTTTCAGAATGTTTTTTTATAACAACTACGAGAAGAACAACCAAAATAATAACGAGTATTAATTTTAAAGTTTTTCTTTTTTGGGGTGATAATGTATGTGAGTTCATAACTATATATTAATATTTATATAGAGAGATTATACCACTATTGCAATCACAAGTAGGTAAAAAAAATATTGGAATGTGGATAATTTGACCAAACAACAAAAATGATTTATTATTAATTAGTAAATCGTCCTGCTCTTGCTGGACTTTTTTTAATCACATTGAAGGTATTACAATTTAATAAAATCACTATGTTAGATCTAAAAGCTTTAAAATCAGCCTTACTACAACTAGAAGAAGAGAAGAAGATACCAAAAGATAAAATAATCGACGCAATCGAGCAGTCTTTGGCTGCGGCGTATAAAAAAGATTACGGAAAGAAAGGACAAATTGTCCGCGTAAAACTTGATCTTGATTCTGGGGCGACTGAATTTCACCAGATTAAAATCGTAGTAGACGAATCTACTGTTCGATTCCTAGAAGAAAATGAAAATATAGAGGATTTCCTTGAAGAGAATACTGAAACTCTAGAAGAAAATGTAAAGCCAGTTTTCAATCCCGAAAAACACATTTTGCTAGCTGATGCAAAAATGATTAAAGGTGACACAAAAGTTGGAGAAGAAATAGTCTTCCCTCTTGAAATGAAAGATGATTTCGGAAGAGTTGCGGCTCAAACTGCAAAGCAAGTGATCATCCAACGGATCCGAGAAGCAGAACGAGGTGCGGTGATGGCAGAATACGGCGACCAAGAAGGAGAGATCATAAATGGGATCGTTCAAAAAGTAGAAAGGGGGATTATTTTTGTTGATTTCAACAAAGCAACAGGGATAATCCCACGAGAAGAGCAGATTTTCGGAGAAAGATTTATGACAGGCCAGAGAATAAAGGCTTATTTAACTAAGGTTGAAGAAGGTCATCGAGGCGTAAATCTATTTCTTTCAAGAACACATCCTAAATTTATCGAAAAGCTCTTTGCTATCGAAGCGCCAGAAATCGCTAACGGAATTGTTGAGATAAAAAGTATCTCGCGAGAAGCTGGGGCAAGATCAAAAATAGCTGTTTACTCAAATGACAACAATGTTGATCCAATCGGAGCATGTGTAGGACAACGAGGGGTTCGAGTTACAACAGTAATGAACGAACTTGGTGGAGAAAAGATAGATATTATACCTTGGAGTGAAGATCCTGAAGAATTCGTTTCTTCGGCTATTTCCCCTGCGAAGATCCTGTCTATCAAACTCGTAGAAAGAAAAAATGAAAAGGGCGAAGACGAAAGAGTTGCTATTTTAGAAGTAGCCAATGATCAACTATCTTTGGCTATCGGAAAGGGTGGACAAAATGTAAGACTTGCAGCAAAACTTACTGGATGGAAAATAGATATAAAAGGCACTGATGCACCAGAAGCAGAAGTAACGGAAGAAGAATCAGAAGATGCACAATAATTATTAATTAATTACATAATATATATGAATCTTTGGCATGAAGTATCAAAGGGCGACAATATCCCAGAAGAAATAAACGTAATTATTGAAATTCCTAAAAACTCTCCTAACAAATATGAGATAGACAAAGAGACGGGGCTAATTAGTCTCGACCGAGCAAACTACAGTTCTGCAACATACCCATTTGATTATGGTTTCGTACCGCAGACACTTTGGGAAGATAACGATCCACTTGATGTCGTGGTTTTAACAACCTTCCCTCTTCACCCAGGAATTCTTGTAAAATCTCGACCTGTGGCAGTAATGGAAATGATTGATGACGGTGAATCAGATTATAAAATCATCGCAGTACCGGTAGACGACAAACGATGGGATGACACTCACGATTTAAATGACCTTAATAAACACATGGTAAAAGAATTTGTTCATTTCTTTGAAACATATAAGGAATTAAAGAAGGGACAAAAAGATGTTGTTAAAATTCCTAAGATTTCTGGTAAGAAAGAAGCCTTAGAAGCAGTATTAAAATCAATAGAGCTGTATAAAGCAAAATTTGGGAAATAAGAAGCAAGAAAAGGGTTGGCTGCCAAAGGCAGCCAACCCTTTTCTCTTGTCTTTACCTCAAATTCTAAAAGATATACAATTATAATATTACCAGAATTAATCACTTAAATATATGAAATCATTAAAATACATTATTGTTGTCACATTTTTACTTTCAGTCTTCCCTTTTGTTTCGAGGGCCAATATTGAATTAGAGTCTGAATCAAAATTACAAATAAATGCGCCATTTGAAAATGGTATTCATTTACGAAGACTTGATCTGCAAAATAAGCTTTGGAAGGAGGAAATCGAAGAACATAAGGACAGATATCAGAAAGCACGAGAAGCTTTTAGAAATTCTACTTCTGACACAAGAAATATGATGCGGACTGAATTTAGAATGACGTTTATAGAAAGATTTACGTTTGTCTATAACAAACTTTCTGAATTTCAAACAAGAATGGAGGCTAAAATTGAAGTAGAAGAAAATGCAGGAGTAGATATAGAAAAATCAGAAGCCAAACTTGAAGAATCAAAATCACTTATGGTTACAATAAAGGCGGACACAGATAAATTAAAAGCCCTGCTTAATGAACGATACGCAGAAGATGAAAAAGAGGTCAAAAGAGAAGAGGCTAGAACGCTTGTAGAGAGACTAAAAACAAATATTAAAGCATCTCACGAGGCTTTGAGAGAATCCTTAAAGGAAATAAGACAAGCTAAATTAGAGGTTGAGGCTTCAGCAAAGATAGAATCAGATACTAATTAATAGCTAAAAGAAATATTATGGAACAAGAAAAAAAAGGATCTATTTTTGGCACCGTCTTAGTAGTGTTAATTCTTATCGGACTCGTGGTGTACTATCTCGTAAACAAAAACAAAATTACTAATATCCCAGAAACACAAAATGAAAGTCAGATACAAAATAGCCAAACGAACGAAAATATAACACAAACAATGAGTAGTGAAGCAACCTTAGAAACAGAGGTTGAAAATCTTGATACGGAATTTTCAGATATGAACTCAGATGATTTGGATATGTAATTGCTAAAAGGCCCGCAAGCGAAGCTTGCGGGCCTTTTATTTTATTTTTTTGTTTTAGGTTTTTCCATCACTTTATCTACAATTCCATACTTCACTGCGTCTTTTGCATCTATCCAGTAATCCCGGTCAACATCTTTTTCAATTTTCTCTAATTTTTGTCCCGTGTTTTCTGCCAGCATTTTATTTAATTTGTTTTTTGTTTTAATGATTCGGTCAGCAGTGATTGCGATATCAGAAGCTTGCCCCTCCACACCACCTAGTGGTTGGTGAATCATCACTTCTGCGTTTGGTAAGATAAATCTTTTACCTTTTGCTCCAGCAGAGAGAATGATTGCTCCCATAGAAGCCGCCATCCCGACACAGACGGTAGAAACATCTGGTTTAATATGGTTCATCGTGTCGATGATCGCCAGTCCATCCTTTACGTTTCCACCTGGAGAATTAACGTACATGAAGATATCTTTCTTTGGATCTTCAGATTCCAAGAAAAGAAGTTGGGCAATGATATTACTTGATGAGTTTTCTTCAACTCCAGTTCCTAAGAAAATGATTCTCTCTTTCAATAGGCGAGAATAGATATCGTATGCTCGTTCACCGTTATGTGTTTTTTCAATTACTGTTGGTATTAACATGGTATTTAATTTGCTGATAAATAATGCTTATTTGTAAGTCTGACTATAACATGAAATACTACTCTTGACAAGTTTTTATACTATGCTATACTCTCCCTCGAATCAGCAATCAGGCAATAGTGCTTGATTGAAACCAAATCCTTTTCTTCATGAAAAAGACCATGTTCCTTTCACTAGGACTGCTCGCCTGCGTGGCGTTCAGCCCACAACCCGCCTTCTCGGCACCTGATACGGGCCCGAAGGTGGACAACATCGAAGTAGTGAACATCAGCGCATCGGCCGACCAGATCATGCCCGAGCAAGGGGTTTCCCAGGTCAGCATCACCAACAACTATTTCAGCACGTGCGTGCAAGCCAGCGGCCAGGAGACCGTTCTGCATCGATCCGACCATTCGGTCACTGGTGTGAACGTCGACGATTTCAATATGAACAAGAAGGTCTTCCTGAGCAGTGAAAGCAAGCAATTGGTGAACGTGGGCAAGTATGGTGACCCGCAGAGCTGGTTCGATCAACGATCGCGTGGCGATACGAAGATCAGCAGCAACGGCGAGAACCAGAACTTCAATGTGATCAGTGCCGCCAGTATGGCCGCCCTACATTCGCACCAAATGGTGCGCACAATGAGGCGCCCT
>CAZJZW010000012.1:0-23468 GCA_964550665.1 uncultured Candidatus Saccharibacteria bacterium | reverse complement strand
TTTTAGTGAATTTTGCTTGTATTGACCTAAAGTTTCTTTGTGGGATTTTGGGTTTTAAGGAACCAATTCCCTGCCCTTGTTCGACCATTTTTATGACAAAATTGACAGTAGACAACATTATAACTAGTATGATTAGCAAACATACTGTACATGACACAACGAGGTACTTCGGGTGGCACAACCACACAGCATATCGGTCATTCAAGGAACATCGTCCCCATGTTACAAAAAGAAGAACGAATGATGGGGGGCTATGAACATATAACACACTGTTTGTTCTTGCTGGTATTAAGGGCGTAAAGGATAAAGAGATTGAAGAACTTGGTGGTTGGGGATATCGCACTCTCTGCCGGAAATTCTTCGTTGACTGGGAAATCAAGAGTGAAAGTGCACTCCTCGATGCGCTCGGAGAATTCGCCAACTTTTACTCCGGACTTATCACTGAGGAGGATTTCATCCAGGTGGTTGGTGAAGAGGAGTATGACGAAGACATCCACTACGCAGAAATGATGTCCCGGTTCTATGTCTATGCTGTACATGGTGCACATAGAAGGAGTCTTCAAACGGGACCTCTTCAAGATATTGTCGAGTCGTTCATTGGAGATATCGAAAACACCTTAAGGCGTATCGACATGCTCCGCTTCCTTAAATGCACAATGTTCGGAAGAGAGAACAAAGACTGGTATCGAGATACGCCGATAGTTTTTCGAGAAATGTTGCCTGAGTTTGGTATAAAGGATATTGATCTTTTCATCCAACTCTTTGCAATCACGAGCGCACACACCAACTTCCAAGCGAATATCTCAACGGCAAGTAAGGTGTATCATATGTTCCAAAAGGGACAAAAGAAATTCACGGGTGAGGGTTTTCTACCAGCAATCGTGGGGATGCTCGATGATTTCCGCGGAGGAAAAATGGACTTCAGTATTGAACCTCCTCGAGACGGTAGGCGCAAGATCATTAACTTCGGACGAGCACTTCTTGGTGATACAAATGCCGTCGTTTGCGACATATGGCTCATGGAAGCATTCTGGATAGCTGAATACTATAAATGGCAAGGTCGGATTAATTCATACACCCCAAGGGTCTATGAATACGATGCGATTGAAGCTATGGTACGTGAAATGGCAAAGCAGACGAAACTCGAACCACGCCAGATCGTATCTATGGCATGGGCAGGTGCACGAATACTTATGGGTAAGCACAAAACACACAACACTAGGACAATCGTCCTTAATGTGTTCAAACAGAGAAAGTAGTAACATATCCAAAGCCCCAGCGCGAATGCGCTCGGGGCTTTTTTCTTTTATTTAAATAACAAAGCATCAGTATCAGCATCAGCCCGCGCACGAAGTGCGCGGGCTGATGCTTTAAAAACTTTATAACTTTTAACTTTATAACTGTCCTACTTCTTCCCTTTCAATACCCAACCTTCTGCAAACAAGCTTTCCGCTTTTTTCCATTTTACCTCTTGTGTCTGTCCGTCTTTTTCTAAAATCACAATATCGTTTCGACCGATTTTATCTGATTCACTTTTGATTATTGTTTGACCTTTTGCATCTTCATCTTTTACTCCGTTATCGATGTATTGCTTTGGCGCTTCTCTTACTTCTTGCACCGCTTCTGTCGGACGAATCGTATCTATCAAAGATAGAACTTGTTCGTTTAACATTGCTTCCATAGTTCGATACAAAGTTAAACCTTCTTTTGTATATTCGATCAGAGGCTCTCTCTGTCCATAAGCCCTTAGGTTTACTGCAGATCGTACATAGTCCATCGTTTCCAAATGTTCTGTCCAGAGAATATCGTTTACGTGAAGGATAATTCTTCGAACTGTCTTCCAGAAAGCTTCTTCGCCAACTAAAGCTGTTTTTTCTACTATTATATTCTCGATTTTTTCTTGGTCAGGAGAGATAGAAAGTAGATATTCTTTTATCTCCGCGTCTTCTGCAAAAAGCATTTTTCTTCTTCGTCCATAAACTGCCTTTCTTTGTGTACTTAAAACGTTATCGTATTCTAGAGTTCTCTTTCTTGAATCGAAGTTAAATCCTTCGATTTTTCTCTGTGCACTTTCAAGAGCGCCAGTTATCATTTTATTTTCTATCGGTTGATCTTCAGCAATACCGAAGCGTCCCATCATGGTCTTTATCCGATCACCTCCGAATACGCGCATCAAGTCGTCATCGAGGGAAACGAAAAACTGAGTTTTACCTGGATCACCTTGTCGTCCGGCACGACCTCGAAGCTGGTTGTCGATTCTTCGAGACTCATGTCTCTCTGTTCCTAGAACAAACAGTCCACCAAGTTCTCTTACTTTATCTCCTTCTTCTTTTGTCGCGAGTTCGCCCCCTAATTTGATGTCGATACCTCGTCCTGCCATGTTTGTCGCGATAGTCACAGCGCCAAGACGCCCAGCACCAGCGATAACTTCTCCTTCACTTTCGTGTTTTTTCGCGTTGAGGATTGTATGAGGGACACCTTCTTGGTTTAAGAAGTTAGAAAGCATTTCGTTTCTTTCGATCGAAATCGTACCGATAAGTATTGGCTGGCCCGTAGAGTGAACTTCTTTTATCTTCTTTGCGATCGCTTTAAACTTACCGATTTCTGTTTGATAGATTTGATCGTTTAAATCAACTCTGGCAGTTTCTTTGTGAGTTGGAACAGTTATCACATCAAGTCCGTACACGCTGAAGAATTCTTCGCTTGAAGTTTTCGCTGTACCGGTCATACCAGAAAGTTTTTTGTAGAATTTAAAGTAGTTTTGATATGTAATCGATGCAACTGTTTTCGTTTCTTTTTGGATTTTTACTCCTTCTTTTGCTTCAAGAGCTTGGTGGAGACCTTGGTTAAATCGTCTGCCTGGCATCATACGTCCTGTTGATTGGTCAATTATTATAACTTCACCGTTATTGATGACATATTCTTTATCCCGAGTGAAAAGCGCTTCTGCTCGAACAGCCGTTTCTAAGTGGTGAACAAGTTTAATTCCCTTTTCTGTATAGATATTTTCAATACCAAGAAGATCTTCAGCTTTTTTAATACCTGCATCGTTAAAAGTTATTGCACGAAGTTTTTCATCAACTTCATAGTGTTCATTTTTATTTAATCTTTTTGCAATATCAGCAAATTTCGTATACAAACTTTCTGATTCTTCTGCTGGAGCTGATATGATAAGTGGAGTTCTCGCTTCGTCGATCAAAATAGAGTCGATTTCATCGACAATAGCAAAATTATATGGACGTCCGACGATATCTTCTTTTCTTATTGCTAAATTATCACGAAGATAATCAAAACCAAATTCATTGTTCGTTCCATAAGTAATATCAGCCGCGTAAGCTTCTTTTCGTGTACATGATTTTAAGAATTCATAAACAACTTTAAACGATCCTATCTCATCTCGCTCTTCATCTTTTTCACCTCCTACATTTGAGTCGTACAAATAAGAAACATTTTGAGAATTCACCACAGCAACAGAAAGTCCAAGCTTATCATAAACTTGTCCCATCCAAGTCGCATCACGTCGTGCCAAGAAGTCGTTCACCGTAACCACGTGCACACCTTCACCACTTAAGGCGTTTAAATATGCCGGGAGTGTTGCCACAAGAGTTTTTCCTTCTCCAGTTCTCATCTCAGCGATGTTTCCATTATGCATTGCAAGACCTCCGATAAGTTGTACATCGTAATGTCTTTCACCCCTTGTTCTTTTAGAAACTTCTCGAACCAGAGCAAAAGCCTCGGGTAAAATATCGTCTAGACCTTCACCGTTTTTAAGTCGTTCTTTCAATTCGTTTGTTTTTAGAGGAAAATCTTCATCTTTCAATAAAGAAACTTCTGCTTCTAAACTATTGATTTTTTCGACTATTTTCTTTGATTTATTAAGAAAATCCTGGTTTTGGTCACCGAAAATAGCCTTTACTTTGGTTAAAAATGACATAGGAAGATAGTAGCATTTTTCAGGTTTTTATAAAAGCAATCTTAAAGCTCTGCTGTATGTGCTTAAAAAAACAAAAACCCCGATTAAGGGGCTCTTGTCTACAAGGCAGACAACGGAGAATTATCTTCGGCGGCGAGAAGATTTCTTCTTCGCTGTCTTTTTTGCTACTTTCTTTTTAGCAACTTTTTTCTTTGCTACTTTCTTTGCTTTCTTTTTTGCAGCCATGATAGTTATTTAAAAACTAAATAATAAAAGTAATAATCCCGACATACATAAACTAAAAAAATTAATTTATGAAAACTATTACACTTACATACACAATTATCCCTTATAAAAAATATTTAAACAATAAAATAAATTTATTTTTGTGGAAAACTTTTGGAAAAATAAATTCTGTAAAATAATAATTAAAAAACATTTCATAGAAGTGAGATATTTTTTAATTATTATCTAACCATTCAATCATCTTCTTATATGTTCCAACCCCAGCTTGTCCGTCAGCACTTAAGCCTTCGGCTTTTTGAAAGGCTTTGACTTGATTTGATGTTGTCGCTCCAAAATCGTTATCTACTTTTGAATCTGTACCATTATAAATATTTAGAAATTGTTGAACTGTTCCAACTCTTGTTCCTCTACTTCCCTCTTTCATTAAAACATTATCATCGATAAGTTTTTGTAGAGCACTTTTTAATTCTCCGTACTCTCCCGTAACAACTGGTGTTGGATTAGTTTGGGTAGGAGTTGGAGTTGTTGTAACTTCTGGGGTATATGTTACTGACGTATTGGAATTATCCATGTAACCAGTTGGTTCATTTTCGATAATTGGCCGAACGTCAACTAACTGGCTTTCGAATTCTTCTGGATCAACCTGTAGCGAATTAACCGCCCAGTATCCCAGAGCCCCAACGGCGCCAAAAAAGATGATGATGAGTAGATTTGCTTTTAATGTCTCGAAAAACATACTTCTTTATTATATATCTTAAATATAAATATACTATATATAGATAATAACAAAATAGAGGTTTTTGGAAAGTCGGGGTGGTTAAAACAGGGCTTGCCTTATTTTAAAATCCTGCTAATATATGGTTTATGAACAGTATGTTACCTTGGGTTCAGATTATACTATCTATCCTATTAATAATAAGTATTTTACTACAAAAATCTGAAGCCGGACTTGGCTCTGCCTTTGGTAGTGGAAACGACAGTGGTGGCACATACCACACACGAAGAGGCTTTGAAAAATTCCTATTTAGACTAACTATAGTTTTGGCAATCCTCCTTGTTGTTTCTTCAATCTTGGTAGTGATGTAGAAAACTCAACAATCTATGAGCAAACACTTGAGGAACTCTATT
The DNA here is from genome assembly GCA_964550665.1 of uncultured Candidatus Saccharibacteria bacterium. Lineage (GTDB taxonomy): Bacteria > Patescibacteriota > Minisyncoccia > Phycocordibacterales > CSBR16-119 > JAUPTX01. The sequence continues at coordinate 18,181 of CAZJZW010000012.1, read as the reverse complement.
TCCTCTAAAAAAAATCAAATTAACAAGGCTATTCATGCTTTTAGTTACGGGGAAATGATTTTCTTCATTATTCTTGTACTAGGATTATTGGTTAGTGCATTCTTAATACTTGATCAAATAAATGAAAAATACCTAGTAGAGCGACCTCTTGCCGGTGGAAAAATCGAAGAGGGGGTTATCGGTTCACCGAGATTTATAAACCCGGTACTAGCGAGTAGTAACACTGACCGAGATTTAACAACAATAATCTTTTCAGGGCTTATGAAAAAAGATGTTTTTGGGAATATGCAAACTGATTTAGCAGAAAGCTATGAAGTAAGCCCTGACCGTTTAACTTACACATTTACAATAAAAGCTGACGCTGTTTTCCACGACAACACACGCGTGACTTCGGATGATGTTTTATTTACCATAACTCAAATCCAGGATGGAAATCTAAAGAGTCCCTACCAAGCAAGTTGGCAAAATGTTGTAGTTACAAAAGTTGGTGAAAGAATGATCCAATTTAAACTCGGAAGTCCATATACTTCTTTTCTTGAAAATACATCTGTTGGAATTCTCCCTTTTCATATTTGGCAAGGAATGGATAATGACGATTTTACATTTTCTGATAAAAATATATACGCAATTGGTTCTGGGCCATATAAAATTTCACGTGTAGAAAAAAAGAAAAATGGACTTATAGAAAGTATTTCACTTAGATCTTTTAAAGACTACGCTGGACCAAAAGCTTTTATCGATAAAGTCACATTTGTTTTCTTTAGAAATGAAGAAGATTTAACAAAAGCTTTTAGAAAAAACAAAGTTGATCAGATAAATGCAATCAGCGGACAAGAGGCACAGATTTTACAATCTGAAGGTGAAAAAGTCACAAATATAAATCTTTCAAGAATTTTTGGTATATTTTTCAATGCAAACAAACAAGAAATTTTCAGAAATAAAAACATTGTTAAAGCTATAGACCTTTCAATCAATAAAAACGAGATAGTATATTCTGTCTTAGGTGGATATGGAAAAACAATAAGTAGTCCAATTCCAAGAAAAATATATGAAGGAAGTCCAGAAGAGGCTCCATATCGAGCAGAAAATTTAACCGAGGCAAACGCTATTCTAGATAAAGAAGGCTGGGTCCTACAAAGCGACGGCTTTCGAACAAAAGATGGAAAGACACTTAAATTCTCAATCTCTACGGGAGATGCCCCAGAACTTCAAAAAACAGCTGAAATAATAAAGAATAATTTAAAGCAAATCGGAATTTCAGTAGAGGTAAAAGTTTTTGAGATTGGAAACCTAAACCAAAGTATTATCAGACCACGCGAGTATGAGTCACTCTTCTTTGGTCAGATTATCAGTAACGAATCAGATTTGTTTGCCTTCTGGCATTCGAGTCAGAGAAACGATCCTGGTCTTAACATCGCAAGTTACACAAACAGCAAAGTAGACGGGCTTCTAGAAAAAATACTCTCTTCCCAAAATGAAGATGAGAGAAATAAATATTTTGCAGACTTAGAAACCGAGATTAAAACAGACCATCCTGCAATATTTATCTACTCACCAGATTTTATTTATCTGATGGATAAAAGAGTTCAAAATATTGTTCTTGATAAAATTACTCTTCCTTCTGAACGTCTTAGTCATATTAACGACTGGTATATCAGAACTGAGAAAGTCTGGGATTTTCTGAACAAATAACATTAATATTATTAATAACATAAACATATGGATCAAAAAACAAACAACAGTAGACCACCACAAAGTGGCTGGGGCAAAGGTGTGTCTCCTAGGCCAAATCCTCACGGACAAAACACAGGCCACAACAAAAGAAGATTTACAAAACCAAATGGCAATAGACCAGCAAATACAGCTGGCGCACCAACACAACGAAGAGTCTCTTCTCAAATGAGAATTGGCGGAGCTCCTATTTCAAATAGAAATAAAAGTGGATCGACAAGCACGAGAAAAGAATCTGCTGTTATAAATCCTCCTGAAAAAAATGTAATCCGAATTATTCCTCTTGGGGGAGTTGAGGAGATAGGACGAAACATGACAATGGTAGAGCTCAATGATCAGATCATCGTTATCGATGCTGGTATTGGTTTTGCCGATGAAGAAAACCCGGGTATCGACTATCTTATTCCGAATACAAAATACCTAGAAGCAAACAAACATAAAATTAAAGCGATGGTTGTAACTCACGGTCACCTCGACCACATCGGAGGTATTCCCTATCTTATTGAACGAATCGGAAATCCACCAATCTACACAAGGGAGTTCGGTGCACTTCTCGTAAAAGCGAAAGCAGAAGATTTCCCAGGGCTAAAACTTAATATTAAAGTTGTTGAAGCAAATGATGGATCATTGCCTGTTTCTCCAGATTTTAAAATAAGATTTTTTGGACTTACTCACTCTATTCCAGATTCGACTGGTGTAATCATCGAAACTCCTTTTGGAGATATTGTTTCTACAGGAGATGTTCGTGTCGACAACAAAGATGGTGTTCCCCTTCCAAAAGAATTCGAACAATACAAAATGTTCAAAGAAAGAAAGATTCTTTTGATGACGATGGATTCAACCGGTATCACAAGTCCAGGATGGTCTGGATCTGAAGCAGAAGTAATCAGTAACATAGACAAAATTATAAAAGACGCGCCAGGAAGACTTGTAATCGGAACTTTTGCCTCTCAAGTAGAGCGAATTCTTGAATTTATAAATTCAGCGACACGTTACGGTAAATACGTAGTGGTTGAAGGACGTTCAATGAAAACAAACGTTGGTATTGCCCAAGAATTGAAGCTTACAGATTTCAAACACCTTATCAATATAGAAGATATGGATAACTATCCTCCACACAAGATAGTTTTGATCGCGACTGGTGCTCAAGGAGAAGAATTTGCCGCCCTTATGAGAATGGCAAATGGAACTCATAAACAAATCAAACTTGGTCCAACAGATACAATCGTTCTTTCATCTTCAGTTATCCCAGGAAACGAATCTGCTGTTGATAGTTTGAAAGATAACCTTTATCGAGGTGATGCGAAAGTTATTACCTATATGGACAATGTTGTTCACGCCTCTGGTCACGGAAAGCGAGGTGAGCTCGAGTGGTTACACAAACAAATCGACTATACATTCTTTATGCCTGTTCACGGACATCACCACAGACTTAAAATGCACGCAGAGCTTGCAGAAAGTCTAGGGTGCCCAAAAGAAAATATCGTAGTTCCAGATAACGGAAGCATTATTGAAATCCGAAACGAAGGAAAGAGTATCATCAAACTCAAAGAAAAAGTTCCAGGAGAAGCTGTGATCATCGACGGACTTTCTGTTTCTGATACACAACACTTAGTAATCCGAGATCGAAAAGCTCTGGCTCAAGACGGAATCTTCGTTATGGTTGTGATGATCAATATGAAAACAAAACAAGTTAAAAAATCTCCTGACCTTATCTCTAGAGGTTTCGTTTATCTAAAAGAAAATCAAGAACTTTTGAAGAAGGCACGAAACATGATTAAGAAAACAACTGAAGAAACAATCGCCGGTATGGACCCAGTAGACTTTGATTACGTTAAAGATAACATCACTCGTAAGGTTACAAAGTTTCTTTTCCAAGCAACAGGAAAACGACCGGTGGTTATCCCCGTCATTTTAAGCTCATAGTTTGGTAAAATATAAAATATGTTAGACAAAAGTAATTTAGGAAAACTAAGGTCTGTTTTTGCTGTGAGTTTTATTCTCACCATAAGCATTGCCCTAACATCTTATGTCGACTCAAGTTTCGTTGAAACTTTTATCTCAAAATCAAAAGTTGGAATATTGTTTGCCATAGCTTCATTTGGTTCGCTGATTTACATCTCGCAGACACCGAAAATATTAGAAAAATTTGGTGTTGTAAATACTCTAAGATCTTTGGCGGCTTTTTATATGATATCGATGCTTGGACTTGTCTATCTAAAAGACCCATTGGTTTTACAACTTTTTTTTATAACATATTGGGTATCTGCGGTGGCGATGTATTTAACCGTAGATGTTTTGGTCTCTCATTATTCAAACAACGCCACAGCGGGAAATACTCGAGGATTTTATCTAACGATTTTTAACTTAGCATTTCTTATCGGACCATTCTTGGCTGGAGTTTTAGTCGACAGTGTAAACTTTAGAGGAGTGTATTTAGTGTCAGGACTTTTCATCGCCATCATGAGCTATTTTTTCATTCATCGATTCAAAGATCTAGAACTTTTCCCGAAGAAAAACGGCTTTAATTTTATAAAAGATTTTAGAGATCTGTTTAATAACAAAGATTTACGAGATGTGTACTTAGTCGCATTTGTTCTAAACTTTTTTTTCGCCTGGATGACAATCTATATGCCGATTTATCTTTTTGAAAATATTGGACTATCTTGGCAGGAGATCGGTGCAGTTTTTGCAATAATGCACATCCCTTACATTTTACTTGAGATACCTTGGGGAAAAATTGCTGACAAAATACTCGGTGAAAAAGAAATCATGGCCGCCGGTATCGTTATCGTCGGACTTTGTACGATAGCTATTGGTTTTATAACAAGTACAGAGTTTTGGGTTTGGGCTTGTGCCTTGGTTCTTACCCGTATAGGAGCGAGTATGATACAAGTTACTACTGAAAGTTACTTCTTTAAAAAAATAGATAAGGAAGATACAAGTAAAATATCGGTCTTCCGAAACTCTTCATCGCTCTCCTTTCTAATAAGTCCGGTAATAGCGACAATAGCGCTCTCTGTTGCAAACTTCCAGGAATTGTTTATCATCTTAGGGATAATCGTTTTGTTCGCCCTTATCCCTAGCTACCAACTTCATGACACCAAATAAAAAGAAAAGTGATTCTGTCCGAATAAACAAATACTTAGCTGACCAAGGTATCGCGACTCGTCGAGGCGCTGACAAGCTTATTTCTATTGGGAAAATTTTGCTAAATGGCAAAAGAGCCAAGCTGGGAGATGTAGTTCATGAAGGCGACAGCGTTACTCTAAAAGGTGTAAAGGAGGAGAAGCTCGTATACTACGCGTACAACAAGCCCGTTGGCGTCACAACCGTCGGCAAACAAGAGGGCGAAGAAGAGATCAAAGACATCATCCAATTCCCTTTTCGGGTGTTTCCACTGGGGCGTCTTGATAAAGATTCAAGCGGACTTTTGATTGTGACAAACGACGGACGAATTACAAAGAAACTTTTAGATGGAAAATATAACCACGAAAAAGAATATGTCGTAGAAGTGAACCATCCGATAGAACACAACTTTATGGTTCGTCTTCGTGACGGAGTTCGGCTTGGAAAAGAAATGACAAAGAAAGCCAAAGTCAGAAAACTAGATAAATATACTTTTGAAATAATCATTACTGAAGGAAAAAACAGACAGATCCGCAGAATGTGCGCATCATTTAACCAGGAAGTAAAATCACTTCAAAGAGTACGTATTATGAATATTGAACTTGGTCGCCTTCACCCAAATACATACCGAGAAATTAAAGGAAAAGAACTAGAAGATTTTTTAAAGAAGGTTTTGTAAAAGAAAAAAGCCCGTGAACACCTTTGGTGTCGCGGGCTTTTTGTGCATCTGTCTCTAATACCTATTTGGAGGAATATCCCCTTCCCACCATAGAGGTCCACCAAATTCTATAGTTGTAGCATCCCACTCGTCAGGATTAAACAAACCTTTTTGAGGAGGACACAACACCCTGAGTAAGTAATCACCCCTTCCTGTGGTGTAAACTGTTCCAAAGAAAGAAATATTGCAATAGCCATATTCCCTTTTAAGAGAGAAAGACCACTCCTTGTGTGGAATAAATCCAGGGTGTTCTAAAAGAAAGTCTAGCAAGTTCGCATTGCCTACAACTTCTCCTGTAGACTGCACCTGAAGCACCCTACAAACAAATGGACTTCTAACAGGCCCAGGTCCACCACTCAGTACAAGAGTGTCCGATACTTTAACTCTCTCACCGTTCAAGTAAAGCGAGTCGTCGATTTTCTCAACAACAACCTTACCTCGTCCCGTGAGATGTCTTTCTATTTGGTTATAGCTTTCATGACTACCGATCAGTGGTAGTGGCTTAGCGTCAAAATCAACCTCTGCAACCATCAAGTACTTACCTGTCCTGCTTTGATTAAGAGGAAGCTTTTTAGTCTCCAATATGTTCATGAGCTGGGTGTTTAATGTGCTTTTACTTTCCGTACAATATCACTGAAACATCGTTTTGTAAAGAAAAAGCCCGAGGCTTCGCTTCGGGCTTTTTCTTTTAATTTTTACTTCCCTTCTTTCGTTCCCCTTCTTTTAGAAACATCTTTCGAAGTCTAACTGCATCTGGAGTTACTTCTAGAAGTTCATCTCCCCGAATCATACTCATAGCAAGTTCAAGAGTAAGTTCTAAAGGCGGAACAACTTTCACCGCTTCATCAGTTCCTGACGCTCGCATGTTTGTAAGTTGTTTTCCTTTTGTAGGATTCACCACCATATCTTCTCCTTTTACAGTGTAGCCGATAACCATACCTTCATATACTTCTGTGTTAACTGGGATGTAAAGCACTCCTCGTTGTTGAAGGTTGTCTAGTGCGAAAGCAAGAGCCTTACCATTTTCCATAGAGATCATGGAACCAAATTCTGTCTTCGTCACAGTTCCAGCGTAAGGATGGAATCCTGCGAAAATAGTTGTAAGGATTCCCTCACCTCGGGTGTCTACCACGAATTCATTTCGGTAACCCAAAAGTCCGCGAGTCGGAACGACAAACGTCATCTTCACGTTCTTTCCATCATTTTCCATGTTTTGCATAAGACCTTTTCTCTTTCCGAGCTTTTCGATAACAGCTCCAGAGAATTCTTCGGGAACGACAATCGTCGCTTCTTCAAAAGGTTCACTTTTTACGCCATCAATATCTTTGATGATTACTTCTGGTTGAGAAACGGCAAGTTCGAAACCTTCTCGTCGCATGTTTTCGATAAGAATAGCGAGGTGAAGTTCTCCACGTCCATAAACTTTATATTTTGCTTGTTCACCAAAATCTACTCGAAGTCCCACGTTTACTTCGAGCTCTTTTTCTAGTCTCTCTCGGATTTGTCGTGAAGTAAGAAGTTTACCTGCTCGTCCAACGAATGGAGAGTCGTTCACCATCATATTAAATGAAACTGTTGGTTCGTCGACTTTGATTTCTGGCATTGGCTCTGTTGTTTCAAGATCAACAATAGTTTGTCCGATGAAAATATCTGGAAGACCTGCGATCATCATAATATCTCCCGCCACTGCTTCAGCAACAGGTTTTCTCACAACACCTTCAAAAGAAAAAAGTTTTGAGATTTTACCTGCGTGCATAGTTCCTTCTGTGTCTTTTGCGAAAACTTTTTGACCATCTTTGATCACACCTTCATACATTCGGCAAACACCCATTCTTCCTAGGAAGTTATCGTACGCTAGGTTGAACACTTGAGCTTTGAGAGGTTTTACAATCTTTTCTTCGCCAGAAACTGATGGCACTTCTTGGAGAACCAAATCCATAAGTGGAGTTAGGTCTGTCATCTCATCTTCCATATTTATTTTCGCAGTACCTGCTCGTCCAATAGCATAGACGGTTTTGAAATCTAGTTGCTCCTCAGAAGCGCCGAGCTCGAAGAAAAGTTCGTACACCGCATCGTGAGCCATTTTGACATCAGCTGCTGGTTTATCGATTTTGTTGAGAACTAAAATAGGTTTAAGCCCAAGTTCAAGGGATTTCTTCAAAACGAACTTCGTTTGTGGCATCGGACCTTCAGCCGCATCCACCACTAAAAGCACCGAGTCTACCGCTTTTAAAACTCGTTCTACTTCAGAACCGAAATCAGCGTGGCCTGGTGTGTCGACGATATTGATCTTTGTTCCTTTATAGTAAATAGAAGTATTTTTCGCATAAATAGTGATACCACGCTCCTTTTCAAGGTCGTTTGAGTCCATAGACATGTTTTCGTCCGCCATCTCGTTCTGACGCAAAATAGCATCAGTAAGCGTTGTCTTACCGTGGTCCACGTGGGCGATGATTGCGATATTTCTGATTTCCATAATTTAACTTAAAAAATTTACCCCGAGATTTCGGGGTGTCCTCCAAATGGAGATAATAAGGTTTTAAATATAACACAATAGACTAAATTTGTGAAGAGTAAAAATCTAATACAAAAAGCCGGCCCTTTCGGACCGACTTTTTGTTTTTTTATTCTACTGGGTTTTTCCCTTTGATAATCCTGATCAAAAACATGATTATCGCAACGACTAAAAGTATATGGATGAACCAACCTATTGTATAAGCTCCCACTACCCCCAGAAGCCACAATATAAGTAATACGACAGCAATTGTTGTAAGCATAAATATTATTTAAATTATATTTATCAAACGAACATCTCTCATCTATTAGTACATTCTATATTTTAGAAATAGAAAAATTATTGTGGTAGTGGTTCTCCATTTTCTTCTCCTAGTGAAAGATCGATATTCAGAGAGTCATCTGTATTTTCCATGGGTTTGTTCTTAGTAAAATACCAAACCCCTGCACCTACTACGATAAGGAGGAGGATTACAATAAGAACTGTGTTTACTCCACTTGTTTCGTTATTTGGATTCATAGAATATAAATTAATTTTCTAAGCTTTTTTATTTTTACTTAGTAGCTTTTTTAACAGCAGATTTTGTTTTTGAAACAGCTTTCTTAACACTAGTTTTTGCATTTGCTACAGTTTTCTTAGCAGTAGAAGAAGCTTTCTTTACGGCTTTCTTAGCTGTACTTTTTGCTTTACTCGCTACGCCTGCAACATCTTTCTTTACTCCAACTATTGCTTTTTTAACTTCTCCTGTCATTCTTTTTACTTCTTTGTTTTCAGCAATTTTGTTTTTAATATTTAAAACTACTTTCTTTACTTTCGCTCGATTCTTTTTTCCATTTGGTCCTACCAGCGCGTAAGCTGCGGCTCCAGCTGCTACTGCTGCTGCACCAACCGCTACTGCCTTTCCTACTTTATTTTTTGAAATTTTTTTCATAAAAATAACTTTATATCAATTAAGATTCTTTAATAATAGCCGACATATATATTATACCCCTTTTAGAAAATAGATACTAGACTTTTCGTCTTGGTTTACGATCTAGAGTCCCGAGGTCAGGAGCTGAGCGCGAAACCTTTTTTCTTCTTGGAAAAAATAATCTAAAAATAGGGCTTTGTTTTATATCTTCCACTAGGTCTTTCGCTTCTTCTCCTACGTAGTCAGTTGTGTCGCGAAGTTTGTCTACTACTTGATGAAGGGACTTAACAAGTTTTCGAAGTCTTAGAACAAAAAGCACGACAACAAAAGATACCGCAATAACTGCAAGAGACGTGATGAAGAAAAAAATATTTGCTTGTACGAGTGTTTCCATGTTTTTATTATAGAACAAAAAAATATAAAAGCTATTGTGCAAAATTCGTCTTAGGCACAACTTAAACAGGTTCCGCGAACTAGTATATCTTTTACCAAGCCTTTAATTTTTATATTCTTGTGAGAAATTTCTAAAGATTGCACCTTTCCGCAGTCATCACAAACAAAGTGGTCATGATTATCACCCTCCAATTTTTCATACATAACAATATCTTTTGAAATAACTATTTTTCTTAAAATTTCTTCTTTCACAAGGGACTCCAAGTTTCGAAAAACAGTAGAGAAATCTGCGCCAACTTCTTTTTGGATTTCAGTCACAGATAAAAGATGCTTTTTAGAAAGCAAAGATAAGATTTTATTTTTGTAACTTGGAGTCTTCATATTTTCAGTATATCAAATTGCAAGTCACTTGCAAATAATGTATAGTTGACTTAATGAAAAACAAAGAGACAATTTTTAAAATCTTCCTTGTTATCTACGCAGGGCTTTTAATATTCCATGCGTCGCATGTAGAGTGGAATCTATTGAACATAATCGGGCTTTCCGCAGGTCTTTTGCTTGCCTACTTTGCTCACGCTAAAAAAGGTTTTTTAACACTTCTTCTTTTAGCTGTGCATATGAGTATCGAGTGGGCGCACCACTTTGAATTTGGATTAACATATAGCGCAGGCGAACTAGCGCTTCACGGGATACACGCAATCTTTGACGGAGTATTTTTAGTAGCTGAATGGAAACACCACAGAGAGAGCGCTCTAAAAGCCGTGCTCGCTGGGATACTAATCGGCGTTCTTTCATTATTCATTTTAGGTGGCCATGAAAGCCACGAAGAAGAAGTTCACATAGATGAATCTGAGGAAAACCATGAAGAGAATACCGGCTTCCCTTTTGAAAGCTTGGTGATTGGAGGAATACTTGGATGTGTCGCAACACATTTATTTGAAAAGAAAGTAAAATATTCTGTTCACGAGTAACCTAATGATATAATTACGAAATGAAACTGGTAAAGAAAACAGATCAAGAAATCATTTTAGTGGACAAGAAAATATTAGAGACATTTATAGGGATCTTATTTATTTTAGTAGGATGCTATATGACATATTCTATATTTTCTAAAGATTCAAATATTAAAGAATATGTTTTTGCTCTTGTATTTGTTATTTCAGGATTTTGGGCATTGTTTCTAGGTATACAGAGAAAAACACATATAAATATAATTTCTGGAAAAATTATTCTTGAAGAGAAGACTCTTCTCAATAAAAAAGTATCAACCTGCGAAATTTCTTCTGTTGCTCAAGTACAATTGCGACAAACAACAAGCTACCAAACCTCTTCAACAGGTCTTGCGGGTCTAGGTATGAGCAAGCCTGTGATATCAAATCAAGTAGTGCTTTTATTAAAAGATGGTTTATCAATCCCTCTTGAAACTTCTAAAAGTGCTAGGGGTTTTAGTGTAATGGGAATTAAACGTTCTCAAGATCATGAAAAATCCATGAACTTAGCTATAATGCTTGGAACATTTTTAAACGTTCCTTTCCAAATGGTTGAGAAAGATGTGGCTGTTCCTCCTGCTCAAAAAGATCTTACGAAGAGGTAGAGCATTTAAGTTTCTGGCCACTAGATGTTGTTACTGTGGTCTCTGCTGAATTTAGATCAGCAGAAAAACTAAGGTCACCGCTAAAATAGCCATTCTTTTGATTAGTTAAATAAGTAGTAATAATGGAGTTAGTCCCGCCACATGAAGTACTTTGACCGTTAACTAATATGAGCCCTTTGTTCATCTCCTTAAGTTCCGCATCAATTTCCGTATCTGTCATTCCCTCTTGTTGCATTTCTATTTTAGCCGACGCATTTAAGCTTACAGTTTGTGAGAGGATTGAATAAGTAAGCATACAGTTTTCATTACTTTTTTTAATTTCATATTTAGTTTTACCTGAAGAAAGAAAACCTTCCATCAAAGGATACGGCTTATTGCTATGTGAAATTGTCCCGGTTGCAGACTGACACTTACTTGCCGCAGAAATAAGACAGTCCCAGTTACCATCACAATTCAATTGAGTGTTTATAGTAGAAACGGAGGTGTTGGCTTTAGTAGGGGTATTTTCTAATTTAGAAGAAGTGGCCGTAGAAGATATGGGTTTATTCAAAGAATCCTGAGTATTTACAAATTCTTTATTTTTTTCTTGTTTATTTTTGTATACAACATACCCACCTCCTGCTATTATAATTCCTACTACTATTACTGCAATTATCGGGATAAACCCTTTTTGACATTTCATGCTTATAATAATGATTGAAATAGTATATTTTGTAAAGTAAGATACTTGATTAACGCGTCTTGTGTACGTCCTAACTTTGCTGCCAGACTTGGGCTCGAACCAAGATAAACGGTACCAGAAACCGTTGTCCTACCATTAGACGATCTGGCAAATTTGTGTTTACACACACCTAAGTTATACCAGAATTCAAACTTTTTCTCAAAATAAGGTAAAATATAAAAATATGACAGAAGAAAAACCATTGAGACCAAAACGTCTTTCAATAGATGAGATTAAGAACGGTTGTGTTTATGTAACAAACGGCGACGAAACAGAAACTCGTATTTGTGTGATCAACGAAGAATTCCGTCAAGGTTTTGATATTATTAAAAGTCATAAAGACCACACCAAGTCTGTAACTTTCTGGGGATCTGCTCGCTTGCCTGAGAGCCACGAAGACTATCAAAGAGCGCTAAGACTCTCTAGACGTATCGCAGGAGAACTCGGATATAGCATCGTAACAGGAGGAGGACCAGGAATAATGGAAGCTGGAAACCGCGGAGCATATGAGATGGGTAAACCATCTTTGGGTCTTACTATAAAGCTTCCGATGGAACAAAACACAAATAAATATGTGACAGAATCTATTCCCTTCTATTTCTTTTTCACTAGAAAAGTTTTGATGGCATATTCTGCTGAAGCTTACTTGTATTTCCCGGGTGGATTTGGAACATTTGATGAGCTCTTTGAAATTCTCACTCTTGTTCAAACAGGAAAAATATCTGCAGTTCCTATCGTGCTTGTTGGGAAAAAATTCTGGGAGCCTCTGGATAAAATGATACGAACTACAATGCTCGAGGAATTTAAAACAATATCAGAAAATGACTTGGCTCTCTACACGATAACAGATGACGAAGATGAAATCCTAAATATTGTAAAAAACGCTCCGATGCGAGAAGAATAATAAACAAAAAATCCGCTTATGCGGATTTTTTGTTTATAAAAGATAAATCAATACGATCTACCTCTCGATCTAAAATTTGTTTTTCTTTAATTAAGTGATCAAGAGGTATAACAGGAACATTGAGACCAAGCAGGTTTTTTATAGTACTTTTTTCTAAAGTATTTTCTGATTGCACCCAAATATTATTTTTACCATCAAAATATTTCGTATTTCTCGCACCAGAAATATCTATGGTCTGATTTTCGTGGAATAAAGTCATGAGTTTTAAATCCCATTTTTCATCCATGTAGTGTTCTGGGCCATATTTTATAAATTCTTTAACATCGTCAATTATTTTATCGAAATCACCTTCGTGAATTACTAAATCTATATCAACAAGCTCTCTGTCTGCACCATATGCACGCGCAGCCAAACCACCGTCTACTTGGAATTGGATTTTGCGCATATTTAAAATACCGACAATCCAATGAAAAGTTTTCTCAGGGTTTTTATCCATACTATTTCTTCATGCACGCTTTTACAAAAGCTGTGAAAAGTGGATGTGGATCTAAAACTCGTGCGAGGAATTCTGGATGAAATTGTGTTCCCAAGAAAAATGGATGCTGTGATTTTGAAAGTTCAGCCATTTCCATCAAAACGCCGTTTGGTGAAGTTCCTGAAAAGATAAGTCCGGCTTTTTGGATTTGATCAACGAAATTTGGATTTACTTCATATCGGTGCCGGTGTCTTTCTAAGATACTGGTTTTTTTGTAAGCATCATATGCGACTGTTCCCTTTTTTATAACTGCTTCATATGTACCAAGTCGCATCGAAGCGCCGTATTCTTTTACTTCAAGTTTTTTCTTTTGTTCTGGCATGATGTCGATCACAGGATTTACAGTGTTTGGATTTATTTCAACTGTATTTGCATCTTTCAACCCTAAGACATTTCTTGCGTATTCGACAACCATAAGTTGCATACCATAACAGATTCCAAAATAAGGAATTTTATTCACTCTGGCATATTCGATAACTTTTATCTTCCCCTCTATTCCCGTCTCACCGAAACCTCCTGGAACTAAAATACCATCATATTTAGCAAGCTTCGCTAGTTCTTTCTTTCCATTCATTTCAAACTTTTTTGCATCAAGCCAGTGAAGGTTTGTTTTTATGCCGAGATGTATTCCAGATATTTTCAACGCTTCAATAATAGATATATACGCATCAGAGAGCACAAAATCGCCTGTATCGAAGTATTTACCAACAACAGCGATATTCACTTCTTTAGTTATCTTTTTCATCTTTGTAACCAGTCCTCGCCATTCTTTTAGATCTTTCTTTTTCGGCCTTAAATCAAAGTGACTTAGAATACGAAGTCCGATTCCGTCGTTTTCAAAATTTACCGGAACGTCATAAATACTTTTTACATTTGGCGCAGCAATAACGTCTTCGCTCGAGAGAAGCCCTGTCATGGAGGCTATTTTTTCTTTTCTTTTTTTATCAATCGGGAGCTCGGCTCGCGCAACAATAATATTTGGAGATACGCCGTACGAGTTCATTTGTATCACTGCATTTTGCGTCGGTTTTGTTTTCATCTCACCGATAGAAGAAGGTGTCGGTAAATATGAGACCATCACGAACATCACATCTTTTGGGTTTTTGTTTTTTAATTGGCGCGCTGCTTCAAGAAAAATAGCATTTTGATATTCACCGATAGTTCCACCGATTTCAACTACGACGATTTCTGCGTCTGTCTTTTTCACCGACTCATGAATACGGCGTATTATTTCTTCAGTGATGTGATATGTCGGTTCGACGCATTTACCTTTATATCCAAGAGCTCTTTCTTTATCGATCACATACTTAAAAACCATTCCGTTCGTCATATAGTTTTCTTTTGGAAGAGTTTGGTTTAAGAAACGTTCATAGTTCCCCATATCTTGATCTGTTTCAAGCCCAGAGTCCATAACAAAAACCTCACCGTGTTCGGTAGGGTTCATTGTCCCCGCATCTACATTCAGATACGGATCAGCTTTTATTAAACTCACTCGAAAACCTTTGCTTTTTAGAATTGTACCTATCGAAGCAGTGGTGACTCCCTTACCCACACCAGACATTACTCCGCCGACTATAAATATGTATTTTGTTTTTGATCTTTGAAGAGGCATTAACAATTCTTTATTTAGTAACTATTTTTTAAGATATGCTCTAGTGGCTAAGAAACTTGATATCATACCGAGAAAGATTCCGAATACCGCTGTGATAATAAGTAGTTGGAAGAAATTGGCGAAGTAGTATGTATTTAAGTTAATTCCCAAGAAGTCTGTCATGTTTGCGCCAAGCCAGAGTGATATCGGATAGAAAATCAGCATAGTAATAAAGGCAGAGACAAGACCGTAAAGCATTCCTTCAACCATAAACGGACCTCTGATGTAGTGGTTTTCAGCTCCCACAACACGCATCACGCCTATTTCTTCTCGAACGATATAAATGTTAAGTCGGAGGGTATTAAACGTGATTATCACAGAAATTAAAACCAAAACAAAAGTTATACCAAGTCCAAGCTTTTTCGCTCCTTCGGTTATAGAAATAAGTCTGTCGATAACTAACTTGTTTTGGAAATAGTTAACTTTGTCGATTATAACTTTTTGATTACTTTGAAGAGCGTCACCCGACTCTAAAAAGTTGGCAATCTGTTCGTATTCAGAAGCTTCGATAGCTTCTATATTAAGCGTTGCACCAAGCGGATTTTCGTCGAGCTCTTCCAGAGCTTGGAGTGTTAAATAGTCTGTCGAATGACGTTCTCGAAAGTTCGCTAAAGCTTCTTCTGAAGAAATATAGTCTACACTAGCTACTTCTGGAAGTTGTTCGAGCTGACCTTTGATACTTAATATTTCTGATTCAGATGCACCGACAGTAAAGAAAACGGTGACATCGACTTTGTCTTGGAGCTGACTCAAAGAAAAGTTTAAAACCGCTTGAGAAAGGATGATGATAGTGATAACAGAAAGTGTTATGGTCATAACCAAAACAGATGAAAGAGAAACGAACCCGTTTCGAACGAAATTTAGAAATCCTCCTCGTATAATTCTTTTTATATCTAATACTTTCATGATAATTTATTTAAATTATATATTTACCCTTTTCATCATCACGCACAGCTTTTCCATCTTCAAGCGTGATGACTCTTTTATGAATAGCATCCACCACACCTTTGTTGTGTGTTGTTAAAATAACCGTCGTTCCGAGACTATTAATCTTTTTTAGAATATGGACTACTTCGTATGTGTTCACTGGGTCTAAGTTTCCTGTCGGCTCATCAGCGACTACAACTTCTGGATTGTTGATGATAGCACGGGCGATAGAAAGACGTTGTTTTTCTCCACCGGATAGTTGGTGTGGAAAATGAAAAGCTTTTGAACCCAGATCGACAAGATCAAGAACGTGTGGAACATCTGATTCTATCTCTTCATCTGTTTTACCAGCAGATTCCATCGCAAAAGCAATATTTTCATAAGCGGTTTTATTTGGCAAAAGACGGAAGTCCTGGAAGACAGTTCCGATTCTTCTTCGAAGGTTTGTTAGTTTAGAAGGTCGAATTCCCGTAACTTCTATCTCATCAAAAAAAATATTCCCCTTTGTAGGTTTCTCTTCCCCGAGTAAAAGTTTTACGATGGTTGTTTTACCAGCACCAGAGTGTCCTACTATTGAGACAAACTCTCCGGACTTTATTTCAAAACTTAAGTCTTCGACAGAAGCTTCCCCAGCATTCGGATAGATTTTTGTTACATTTTCAAAACGTATCATGGAACATAGTATAGCAAAATTTTCTAATCCACAGAAATCCCTATATAAGCCTTTCTGCAGCAATAAATTCATCGATTTCCCCAGACTTTAGAACTTTATCTAAATCTCTCACTTCCACGCCTGTTCGATGATCTTTTATCATTTGGTATGGCTGAAACACATATGAGCGAATCTGACTTCCCCATTCATTATCTGTTGTTTTTGAAATAGCGAGTTCACCGATTGTTTCTTTTTTCTGCTCTTCTAGGATTTTTATAATCTTTCCTTTAATCATACTCTCGGCTTTCTCTCTGTTTGCCTCCTGACTTCTCTCAGACTCTACATGAACAGAAATACCTGTTGGCACATGAGTTAGTCTAACTGCAGTATCACGCTTGTTTACATTCTGACCACCTGGACCAGAACTTCTAGCAAATGAAACTTCTAAATCATCTTTCGGGATTACAAAATCGTTCTTGTCTTCGATAAGTGGTAGAAACTCCACCATCGCAAATGATGTGTGACGTTTTGCATTTGAACTAAAAGGAGAAATGCGAACGAGTCTATGCACTCCGGACTCTTTTTTAAGAAGACCGTAGGCGTTCTTTCCTCCTACTTCAAGTGAGATATTTCGATAACCATTTTTTGTATTTTGATTTTGATCAACTATTTTCTGTGAAAAATTATTTTGCTCAAAAAACTTTGAGTACATTTCATAAAGAATTCTTACGAAATCTTCTGAGTCGTCCCCTCCAGCTCCGGCGAAAATATTTAAAATAGCCGACTTTTTGTCGTACTTAGCAAAACCTTCTAATTTATCTTTTAAATCTTGGATTTGCTTTATTACTGACTGGGCTTTGCTTTTATCAGACCAAAAATTAGGGGAGCTCATTTCAGCTTCCTTTTCCTCTATTTGCTTCTTAGTTCATTCATGATTCATTATCTTTATTTTACCAGAAATTAGGAAAGAAAAAAGCCCTGCGCGAAGCGTCAGGACTTTAAAGTAGAAACTAAGTATCGAGTTTTTTACTTAAATCTACCAGAGCGCGATGAATACTGTTTGGGTGAAGGTTCTTGAATTTTACAGATATCTCCGGTGGAATCTGCTCAAGTACAACCTTCGGACATTCTTTCGAATAGAGGATAAGGCGACAATCTCTCGAGACTACTGTACCTTGTGCGTTTTTCATACTCAGAGCTGGTTGCATAACATGAATGAGCTCTGAGCTAACCCCCAGCTCGGAAATGGTGGTTCGGACCTTTTCTCTTTTTTTCCAGTGATCAGCGCTAAGGAGAACCAACAGAAAACCCTTTTTCTCGATCTTGATATACCAGTTCAATCTTGCCCAGACTTGATTAAGCAAGCTCGTATTGATAGTCACTGAGTCTGGGTTTTCACAAAGCGCGAGAATCACATTCATAACATGTCCCAACTTCTCTTCGCCAAATGTACCTTCATCATATTTACCTAAAAGAATAGATGTGGCTCCGGCTACTGTTCTTGGCTTTCCCATAAGATCTGGTTTTGGTTAAATCTACACAAACATTAGAAAAAAGTAAATGAGTGAGCCATAGCCTTGAATCGGTCACAAATATTTTTCCTGATGGAAAATTTCGCTACTCCGGCTCGGTATTTTTGCCTTTGCTACGCAAAACAAAAATATACCTATGCCTTTCGATCCCGAACGCAGGCAAATCAAATAGCCTGCTCAAAGTCTCCAAATGAGCCATTGTCGGGAATCGAACCCGAGACCTCGTTCTTACCATGAACGTGCTCTACCTTCTGAGCTACAACGGCATA
>CAZJZW010000011.1:0-23612 GCA_964550665.1 uncultured Candidatus Saccharibacteria bacterium | reverse complement strand
GGAGCAATATGCGATTTACATCATATGTTTTAATTGATATAGTAAAACTATGCAAAAAATAGCCACACGTGTTTTTATATGTTCATCAATAGCTTTTGGTATCGTCGGACTTTTAATGGTTTTCACAACCGATATTAATTCCGATCCAAGCCCAATATTATTTAAACTGATGTTTACTTCAGTTATTTTCATTTTAACGTCATTTGCGTTAAGTGTTGCCGGTAAATATTTAAACAGTAAATCTTAATTCTATTTATGATTTGGATAAAATAATTAAAACACCCTTTTCGGGTGTTTTAATTATTTCTTTTTAGATTGTTTACTAAGAACATATTTTTGTGAAGCGCTTATAGGTTTATCTGTTCGGTGAATACAACCAACCCAACAACAAGGGCGACGTTTCCCTTCTTTAAGTTCTGCGATAACTCTTTTAACATGCTCTGTTCTTGTCTCTTTTGTTTTTACTGAAATCGTCCAACAAATCCATTCGTTACGAGCAAGCGGAGTAATATCTTCCCAGGCTACAAGTGCCTTCGGAGAAGAAGCAAGAGACTTTTGTAGATCCTCTGGGAGTTTATGTGCGGTACCGTTAGAAATTCCTTTTATCATAGACTCATTTTATCAAATTTTAAAGACTATATCATTATAGGTTTTTTGTTATAATAGCCCAATGAAAAATCTACCAAACATTCTAGCTTTTGTAGGCTTTGCTGTAATCTGCGGGATTGCTTTTTTGGTTCCCAAAACGCCAGAAACCCCGGTCATCGTAGAAGAAATTCCAGTAAAACAAGAAGAGACCTATCCTGTGAAAATTTCTATTGAAAGTCTAGGTATAAATGCACCAATAGAGTCTGTTGGGATCTTGGATGGAGCTATGGCTGTGCCGACATTTGGACACAATGTTGGGTGGTATAGTTTAGGTACAAAACCAGGAGACGTTGGGAGCGCAGTTCTAGCAGGACACGTAAACTGGATGAACGGTGAAGAAGCGGTATTCACTCATCTCGAAGATATAAAAGTCGGGGACGTGGTAAGTGTGACCAACAATTATGGCAAGATGGATCATTTTATTGTTCGTGAAATTAAAAGCTATCCAGTATGGACAGACACAACAAAAATATTTTCTTCATCTGACGGATTCTCTCACTTAAATTTAATAACTTGCAACGGAGATTGGAATGATTGGCTCGATACTCACGACTCAAGACTTGTCGTCTTCACAGACAAAATTTCTCAAAATTAAAAATCACCCCGACGTAAGGCGGGGTGATTTTTAATTTGTTTTAGATTACTTCACTGGCTTGAATCCTGTTTTTGGAAATGTCGGATTTTTGGGAGCATTTGGATCTGTTGGAACCACAGCGCCTTGATCAGTTGTAGCGTCTGGTCCACCTGTTCCAAGAATAGGCTCTCCTGTTACCGGATCGATTTTAGGTTCTGTTACTGAATCACCCTTTTTAGATTGAGTGATCGCGATAATAGCGATAATAGCAACAGCAACACCGAGGATAATCAAAGAAGTTTTTGTGTTCATAGAAATGAAAATATAAAATATTTTATCTGATAATTTTCCCTATTTCGTGAAGTATTCGCGAATAGTTATATATATTATATACCTCATATAAATAAAAAGATATCAGGTCAGAAACTCCTACATCTGCTATACTATGAGTCCTTACTACTAATAAATAACAGCTATATGAATAAAAATCTAAAGATTACAATAATTTTGGGGAGTGTTCGGATGGGTCGTTTTGGAGATAAACCGGCGAAGATGATATTGGAGATGGCGAAAAAATTAGACGGGGTTGAAATAGAATTTATTGACCTGAAAGAATTTAGTCTTCCAAATTTCCAGTCAGCGATCTCACCCGCTTATATTACGAACCAAGATTACGGGAATGAAAAAATAAATGCATTTGGAAATATAATCCGTGAGTCGGACGCTTTTGTTGTAGTAAGTCCAGAATACAATCACGGATATTCTTCTGTAATTAAAAATGCTCTCGACTCTGTTTACATTGAATGGAACAAAAAACCGATTGGATTCGTTTCTTATGGAAGTGCGGGCGGAGCACGTGCTATCGAACAACTTCGAGGAGTTGCCGTAGAGCTTCAGATGGCACCAATCAGAAATGGAGTACATATTATGTCTCCATGGAATTTAGTAGATGAAAGTGGAAATTTAAAATCTGGCGCCCTCGATGAATACGAGAAGCCTATGCAGAACCTCTTAGAACAACTTATTTGGTGGGCAGACGCTCTAAAAACAGCTCGAAACAAATAATAAAAAACCCTTACTGAAAAGTAAGGGTTTTTTATTATTAAATTTTTAAAACAAAGAGTGTATTCGTACTTCCGACTTTACCAAACGGCATACCGGCCGAGAGAACTATTTTGTCTCCCTTTTTAGCAATATTATTATCTAGTACAAATTTATTTATTTGTTTCGTAAATGTATCAACGTTTTTAGAACAAATCATTTTCACTGGGAAAACGCCGTAAGAGAGCATCAGTTGATTACACGCCAATTCATTTGGGCTTATACTGAAAATCGGAAATGGCGACCGAAAACGATTTATCATTTTAGCGGTAAGGCCTGACTCCGTAAGAGCAATTATCGCTTTAGCATTCACGTCCTCGGCAACTCTTACTACAGATAATGTTACGGCGTTAATGACATCATTACTTCCTTCAATATCGATGAATTTTCTTTTTGGTAAAACATTTTCAGTAGCCTGCGAGACTCGACTCATCACCTCAATAGATTCAAGTGGATATTTTCCTGTTGCTGTCTCACCCGAAAGCATTATTGCATCAGTTCCATCAAAAATAGCGTTAGCAACGTCCGAGACTTCCGCGCGAGTTGGTACAGGAGAGTGTTCCATAGAATCAAGCATCTGAGTTGCAGTGATTACTGGCTTACCAGCCTTATTACATTTTGAAATTATTTCTTTTTGTAAGACCGGAACATTTTCAGCTCCGATTTCAACCGCCAAATCCCCTCTGGCAACCATCACACCGTCAGTTTTTTCTAAAATAGCATCAAAATTTATTACAGCTTCTGTTGTTTCTATTTTTGAGATAATTAAACTCTTTGATTTTGCCTTTTCTAAAATAGCACGAAGTTCTAAAACATCTTTTTCATTTCTTACAAAAGAAAAAGCAATGAATTCTACTTTATTTTTAATTCCAAACTCAATATCTTTTTTATCTTTTTCAGTAAGAGATTTAATCGATAGATTTGCGCCCGGAACATTCACGCCTTTTCTGTTAGAAATCTCGCCTCCTTCGACAACAACACATATTATCTCATCTCCTTTTATCTTTTTAACCTTAAGCTGAATCTTTCCATCAAAAATCATAATGGAAGATCCAACTTTTACCTCTTGTGGGAGTTTTTCATAATTTATATAAACAATTTTTTCATCACCTAAAATCTTTTTTGTCGTGAGAGTAAATTCTTGCCCATTTTTAAGAATAATACCTCCATTTTTAAAATCTCCTATGCGGATTTTTGGTCCTGATAAATCTTGCAAGATTGCAATTCTAACGCCGACACTCTTGGCCACCTTTTTAACAAGGTTTAAGTTTTTCTGGTGAGTTTCTTGATCCCCATGACTGAAATTCATACGGATTACATTAAGGCCTGAAAGAAACATGTTCTTTAAAACATCTTCTTTTGCAGAGGCAGGACCTAGGGTAGCAATAATTTTTGTGTACTTTGTTCTTGTATTCATAATGCGAGAGTATATCACAAAACGCGAAAGTGTATACTTTTTTATTATTTACTTTGTGGTGGTCGCCAGAATATATGCTCCAGAATTCCCTGACGAGAACCTCTTACAAGTTTTTCAGCATATATCTTTCCTTTTCTTCTACATTTATTTAAAATTTCTTTATTTTGAAAAGTTCTGACGTCTCCAGAATAAAAAGCTCCCATCACGTGTGCACCAAAGTACAAGAATACTCCTCGAAGCCAAAACGAAGGGAATGTAAAAAATAAAATCTTTTCAGCCCATGCAGGCGTTCCTCCAGAAACTAGAAAATATGTTTTTATATGACGAAGCTTCCCTACCGGCTGACCGATGCTATTTTTTTGGTTCATGTCGAGAGCAATAAAACGAAGTCTGTCGATAAAGTTTTTTAAGTGAGCAGGGACAGAAAAGTTATATGTCGGAGTAGCAATAACAAGTCCGGTTATTTCATTCTTTATCTTATCGGTAAGCTCTTTAAATTTAGTCTCATGATCCATCGTGCCTACACTATTTTCAAAATTGTAGTTATCAATTTCAATATCTTCTAAATAGATTTTCTCAACTTCAATAGTAGAAACCTCTTTCATTCCTTCGATAAAACTACCCAACATATGGTCAGAATTCCTACCTCGAGAAGGCGAACACGATAAAGCAATTACTTTCATAATCTCGATTATACCAATTTTTATACACGGTTCATAATCTGTTATACTATTAAATTATTAGTCAAAGATGAGTATATGCATTTTATAGATACGCTTATTTTAGGAATTGTTGAAGGTATTACAGAATTTTTACCCATCTCTTCAACAGCTCATCTTCTGATATCTGGAAAACTCTTAGAAATTCCACAGACGGAGTTTTTTAAAACATTTGTAGTTGCTATCCAGCTCGGAGCAATATTGGCAGTAATTCTCTTATACTCCAAAAGAGTGTTTGGAAATATTAATTTAATAAAAAAAATTCTAACGGCTTTTATTCCAACGGCTGTTATAGGGTTTTTACTTTTTAGTTTTATTAAAGATTTTCTATTTGAAAATTTAAAAACGATTTCATTTGCTCTTATTGTCGGTGGAATAATTATTATCATTTTTGAGGTATTTCAGAAGAAAAAATTAGAAAAAGGAAATGATCAAAAACTTGAAGATATAACTTACACAAAAAGTTTTTTCATTGGACTTATCCAAGCATTAGCGGTTATCCCAGGAGTATCCAGATCTGGAGCTACAATAATCGGCGGAATCGGTCTTGGAATTTCACGGAAAAATATTGTTGAATTTTCATTTATTTTGGCCGTACCGACTATCGCTGCAGCCACTGGATACGACCTTCTTAAGTCAGAGATAGTCTTTAACTCCAAAGATTTACTAAATCTTTCACTTGGTTTTATATTTTCTTTTATATTTGCTTATCTGACCATAAAGTTCTTGGTTCGTTTTGTTCAAAGTAATTCTTTCATTATTTTTGGTATTTATAGGATATTGGCCGGGGTGTTAATAATCCTATTTTTAATTTGATTGACTTTATTTGACAGGGGTGCTTTAATGTAGATATCAAATTTGACCTGTAAGAGAAACGAAGTCGGGTTTAAAACTACAGCCATCGGTTTGATATTTTAGAAGTAGTTTCTCTTATAGAACATGCAAACAGGTACAATCGCAAGAGTTACTGATAAAGGTTTTGGTTTTATTAAACCAGATCAAGCATCAGAAAAGGATCTATTCTTCCACGCAACTAGTTTGGTAGATGTAGATTTCAACAGTCTACGAGAAGGAGATAAGGTTCAATTCGAAATGGAACAAGGTCCAAAAGGTCCTAACGCCGTTAACGTAAGCCGAATCTAATTCAATTAGAAAAGAAAAGCCACACGAAAGTATGGCTTTTCTTTTGCTCAAATATCTTAAAGCAATTCTTCTTTTAAGGTTACTTCCCCATTTCTTGACGCAATTTCAAAACGAATCTGACCTAGTTTTTGTCCTCTTTCTGTTTCTACTAAAACTCGCCATTTACCATTATCTAGACTTCTCTTTAAAGAATAACCCCGAAAGCCTTCTTCCCTGCCTCCAGAGACATTTAATTCTATTTTGCTTGAATCTACCCATTTACTTTCAATCCTATCAAAATACTGCCATTGATGATAAATTTTTGTATCTAATTTTGTTGGAGCAAAAACAGAACTAAAAACATAGACAGAGTCATTTGAATCACGATGAATAACTGAGCTTCTTTTTTTCCAAAAATAAAAAGGTAATGGTGATTCATACAGTCCAACATAATTTGCAGAAGAAACACGGTAAACAGAATGATACACCCCAGTAAATTTTAATGAGAGTGGAATCGGCGGAATGATATTTGAAAAATAAAGAAGATTAAAAAATACAAAAATTGAAAGCACTCCTACCGCCATTTTCTTAATATAAGTTTGTATTTTTTTTCTATCAATCACAGAAAGGAGTAAGAAAAATGCGAAGATAAGAATAATACTTATTATACCGCTAGCCAAGAAAATATCTGGTCCCATGTCTCGTTTTAGAACTGGGATTAAAACAATAAGGTATGAAAAAAGGGCTATGTAATAAAAGTTAATTTGGAAAATAAGTCTTTGGAAATATTTTTTCTGAAATTCTGTTCCGAGCATCAAAATTAAAAGCAACAGAAAAAATGGCCAGGAAGAAGAGAGTGAGGCGCTTTTAGAAAAAAATATTATCGAACCAGAAAATAGTGCACCAAAAGAAAATAACATTAAATACTCGATTTTCTGGGCGTGTTTAGATATGTTTAACTTTTCTCCCAATCGAGTATCTTTTGAAAATAAAAGCATGATGGCAAATCCAGATAAGAAAAGGTGGGAAATTAAAAGAATATTATCAAAAACCCCATCAACTCGTCGTAAGGTTATAAAATCAAGTAAAAAACCTACCAACAAAACAACTGGCATAATATAAATTTTATACTTCTGTGATAAAATTTTTATTTTTTCTATTCTATATTTAAACATTTGATATATAAAACCATTTAATCGCCCATTTCGGATATTTTTTTCAGGATTTTGTACAATATAAACATTAATAGAAGTCCTATCAACCCAAAAGCAATACCAATTGAAATCTGTTCAATCAAAGGTCTTGATTTTTCTGGGTACAATTTTTCTATTCTTTCATTCCCCGCTTTATCAACTGCTTTTATCGCAATAAAACTACTTTTTGATTGGTCTTTTAATATATAAGGACTTTCACTATTCGCCCATTTTTTAAAGAATAAAAATGGTTTATATCGTGACTCTTTTATTAGATAATGAGAAACGCCAGAATCTTTATCTTTGGTCGAAAAAACTAAAAACCATTTATTATCAAACAGAGATGATGATCTAGAAATTTCTGGAGTAAAAGTTTCTGGTGGATAAATATCCTTTATGTAGTTTTTTCCTTTCTTTACATCTATATTTACTTCATTTGAAACAAGGATAGTAAAAGAACTGTCCGGTATTTTTTCTTCTGTTCCCTCACCATCATTTAGAAAAACAACGGAATCTTTGACTGTTAAATATTTTTTACCTTCGGATAAAGTTTCAAAGTATAGAGAAATTAAATTACCTTTTTCAGAAGCAAATCCTCCCGGTACGATACCTGACAAATTAATTACATTTGGTAAAGACTTTTTTTCAATCCAAAAATTAATAACTGAATCAGAATCACCAAAATCAAAGAATTTTAAATCATTTGAGTCAAAATTAACCTGTGTTTCGATGGTATTTATAAGTGAGCCTGATGTGTTTATATATAAATCAAATCGAACAATATCTCCTATTCTGTAATTTGTAGACTCTGTTTCAATTAAAATATTTGAGGCGTGGGAAAAATTAGGAACAAAAAAATACGTAAAGAATAATAAAAAAATTGTAATAAAAAATCTATTTTTCATATTAACCTGTCCAGTTATAAGCCATAATACTAAAGTCGATGAGATCAATTTTTGAATCTCCATTTAGCCGTTCCACTTCTTTATTAATAATATCTCCGGTCAATGTCTTTTTATACCAGAAAGCGGCTATCGAAAAATCAACCAAATTCACCTTTCCATCATCATTTAAATCTCCTCTTAAAAAATTATCTCCATTATTAAGAATGTTTTCATTACCAACCATAAATCCAAGGACTTTTCCATATTGACTAATCTGCCCCGCAAGCTCTGCTTTTGATTTTGTGTGATGACTTCCCATATCAAGAGGAGAACTATCAAAATTTAAAAGGTATCCTCCAGAACCATCAGAGGTAGTATTTCTAAAGTATTCGATTGGTGAATTTACTGAGATCACAACATCAGAATTTGGTGCAGTTCTACCGAATATAGCAATGTTGTCGCCCTTTTTCACCTGTGATTTATCAACATCGATTGTTGGAGTTATGAAGATATCACTTACTTTTGTATTGACTCCGTCAGTGACAAATACAGGAAAAGTGAAGAGCGTGGATTTTCTTCCCTGATCATCTTCTCCGTAGACAGAAAAAACATAATTACCTTCCGACAGATTACTTAAAGATATTTGAAAAACTGCATTTGGACCAGCGATGGACGATGCGGCTATTTGCCCATCTTTTAGAATAAAGACCTTACTTAAGGGATAGGCTCTTCCTGAAAATGTAACTGAGGTTACATCCGAAGAAGATGAGCCTCCTCCACCACCACCTCCACCACCACCACCACCAGAAGAGGGTACTGTGGCACTTACAGTAACAGAAACAGGACCTGCATCTATAAACATAGGATAGAAGGGTATTAATATGAAGAGTAGGTAGACAGAAATTAATAGTAGATTTTTCATTACTTTTTAATTTTATGAAAATTTCTTATTTCACTCAACTTTTTTGTGGGTAATTTTTTATCAAAATCACTCTCACTTGAAAGATTGGAACTTCCTGATTGTTTTTTTGCCATTCTTTCTAATTGTAAAATCTTGGCCTCTAGCTCTCTTTGTCGACGAATAAGTTTGCGTCTTGCTTTGACGATGCGAACAAAAATAATCCAAGAAATCAAGAAGAGCAACAATACTAGACTAAGGAGTTGCCACGGTAAAAACCAAATCGTAAAAGATTCTTTGTCTGTAATATTTTTAACTCCATAAGTTACGTTGGCAGTAACTTTATATGGACCAAATGCAAAATGCTTTACTTGATAAAAAGCTTTTTGTAAAAAACCTTTTTTATCTAACGGGTTACCCCAGACAATTTTATATTTACGAGAGCTTTGTGGAAGAACATTACCATCTGAAACATTAGCATTTAGAGATTCCACTTTCATACCCAAAATATTTCTAATATCGATAGTACCCTTCGGATTTAATCGGTCTCCTCCTGCATTGTTAAATGTATACGTTAGGTTTATAGGAAGGGAAGAAAATAATACTTCCCCACTTTCTGTTCCCATTTCTGATATTCCCCCGTCTTCGATAACGTCTCCTGAAACACGAAGCAACACAAGCATTCCAATACGAGCACCGACAGATATATCTCCTGATGAGGATTGTACGGGTGAGGTTCCCCAAAAAACTGCAGCAAAATAACCACCCGGGGGGACTCCCGCCGGAACATTAATAGTAAATAATATTGTTTTTTCTTCTCCTGGGTTAAGGGTTACTGAAGGCTCTGATGAGATCCAGCTAGCTAGCCCGCTATCTCCTGGAACAAAGTTTGGTGTACCTGTATCACCATTGGCTTCAAAATTTTCAAAACTAGAATAAAAAGTTTTTACCTCACTTTGTTCATTTGTTAAGATTATTTCACCCTTAACTTGTGTACCTGGGTCTGTTTCTATTTCAAATCGAGCGGGAGATATAGTAAGCGCTTTTGCATATTCCGGCAAAATACCAATAACGATAAACAACAAGATCGTTATCAGTAATTTACTCCGAGAAGCCGTCATGAATTTTTAAAAATTAGCTGTAGCATTATAAGTAATTGCCGTTGCATATGAACCAGCTTCAGTAAGAGCCGATATGTTTGCAAGGTAATACATACTTAATGTTTCAGTTGAGGTTGGTACCGTTTCAGAAGCAAGCGTGGTAGTTGTAGTCGCAACAAATGTCCAATCTCTATTACCCGCTACGGCATTATGATCGTAACCCGTTGCGATAGTTGCGTCCCCACTTGTAGAAGAAGCAATAGCAAACTGTTCGCTCCCAGCAGTACCATCTGCGTCATCGGTAATTGCTGCAACACTTATAGTATTAAGTCCTGATGTAAGAGTTGAACCATTGTACGTTACGGTATATCCACTTGCCGCATTTGTACCAACTTGTAAGTTGTGCGCTTCTGCAGAATCAGAGGCGGAACCTGTAGTATCCCCTGTGGCAAAACGAGCGTTCGAACTTGTAAGGGCGCCGAAACCGATTGTGTTATCCGAGATAGAAAAAGATATTGATTGAGAGACGGTAGCGGAAACAGAAACTTGGTCATCAGTAATAATATCAACAGTTATTGTTCCTGTATCGCCAAATGTTCCAGAGACAGAAATCGTGTCGTCGTCATCAGCTGCACCGTTTGATATTTGATTTGTACCAGTTGCTCCGGTAACCGCATTTGTACCGATTCGTATTCTAACACATCGACTTGCTGTAACCGTTCCTGTTCCTGATGTAAGAGTAACAGTTGTAGTAGAATCTCCATCAGCTCCCCATGTAGCTCCAGAAGGTGAAGCAGCTAAAGTTTGCTCGGTGAAAGTTGCGGTTGAACAGTTGTTAGAGTCTCCTATAGCAAAATCTACGTCACCAAAGGCGATATTTGTGGCGTTTGTAAAATCTGCTGAAAATGTAAGGATTATTGTTTGACCAGCAGTAACACCCGTCGGAGTAACGAATTTTATTTCATGATTAGACGCGGTACTCGCCTTTAAAGAAGACATCGAGTTTGAAAGACTCGTAAGAGATGCAGCGCGTGCTTTATTAACACCAACAATAATTGGAGTAAAGATCACGGCAAATACAAGGATGACGGAAAATAGATTATGTACAAATTTCATATGACTACATATTAACATGATTATATTTGTAAAAGCATAATCAAATGTGTGAATATCCTGTGGAATATTAAAAACTAGGAGTTACTGTGTATGTATAAGCACCGCTATAAGTTCCAGCTTCTGTTGTAGATGCAACATTTGTCAAATATCTAACAGAATACGTCGTAGTTACACCATCGCCTGACGAAGCAGAGGCAATATCATCGGCAACACTTGCTGATCCTTCATAGGCATAATTTGAGGCGTGATTATAAGGAGAAGAAACGGCCCCAATTCCACCCGAAGCTGTTACTCGAAGACCGAACTGTTCAGTTCCAGTCGAGGGTGTACAGCTCGCCCCACAAGAAGTGATTGAATGCGATCCATTTTTTAATGTATCCCCTTGAATTTTTACTACGTAACCACCTGTTGCATTTGTATTTACATCAAACGTATGAGCGACCGTTTCTGAGGTATTTCCGTTGGTATCTCCTGTTGCATACTTTCCTTGACTTGAACTAACTGAACCAAAACCAACGGTGTTATCCGAGATAGAAAAAGATATTGATTGCGAAGCACCAGGTATAGAGATTTCTGGGTATACCGTATATGTTCCAAAGACTGTTCCATCGGATTTTACGGCACGTAAACAATATGTCGCACCAGCCGTCGCACTGTTGTCTTTTAGAGAAAAATCCCATTTACCTTCTTGTCCGGTTAAAATCTGACCCTGGGAGTTAGTAAAATTATTTAATTCTTCATATGTTTGGTTCACTATTGTATTTCCACCGTTAGTCGGATCACTTGCATTCGCTGTGAGCGCTGAATCATCTGTTGGTGTGGCATTATCGTTATATGAAATCAAAGTTCCTGTTGTGACATCGGTATATGATGACGGTGTTCCACCAGAAGGTGAGGCGCAACTTCCAGAACCCTTGTCTACGTATTGTAACTTAAAATTTTCTCCACTTGAATCAAGTCTAATAGTACTGACAGTAGTAAGCAAACGAAGTCGAAATGCATCACCTACTGTTGCAAGTGTTGCACCTGTATCCTGCACAGCAAGAGCAGATCCGACATCGGTAGTATTAGTGTTAGCAAATAATCTATACGCGGACTGAGTAAATGTTGGAGAGATTAGAGTAAATGTTACTAAAAAACTCACTGCGTTGTACGTCACGTTTCCCGTTCCAGCACCTCCCGCGTTTACTATTGAACGGAAGGCTATATAATCAGAACTTGTTATTGAATCTGTGTTAGTTGTGTCTTGCAACCAACCCGTTGTTGCTAAAGTGTTTGTCACTGTATTATTTCCATCGGCTCCTGTCACTCGGAAATGTATGTCCATATTTCTATTAGATGCATTCGCTGAGACATAGATAGCCCATTTACTCACATCACCATCAACACCTAAATAAACTCGATTTTGTGCCTCTGTACCAGAGTTTAATCCTAGTGATCCAATAACACGACCGAAAATAGAAGAAGCGGTTGAAGAACGAGTAAAGGCAGACCCTCCCATGTGAGTTATTTCCCTTGTGTTGTCTGACGTTAATGTTAATTGACAATTTTTAATAGTAATACCATTTCCTCCAGTTGATGTTGCAAAGGAATAATTTATCAAATCCCCAGCTACTAAAGAATCACTATTTGAGGTATCTCTTATTAAGCCTGACGCGGTTGAACCGAATGTAACCACTCCGTTTCCATTAGCTGTGTTTTTACGAACTCTAAATACGGTATTAGTTGTTCTTGCGTTTGCTGAAACATAGCACGCAAAATTAGAAGCGGTAGTATTATGCTGTAACATATTTTGTACGTTAGTTTCTGTTGTAAGATTTGTTACAAAACCTCCGACAGGATAAACATATCGTGTTGTGGAGTTTGTAGTAAAAGAAGCTGGAGCACCTGCCGACATTAAAAATTGTATCGTGGAACCATCATCTGACTCAAACATAATTGTCCAAGATGAAAATGTGGCTGTTCCTGCAGTATACGAAAGTTGAAAGTTTATCAAGTCCCCCACTGCAACGGTATCTGTGTGAGTGGTATCTTGAACAAGTCCTGTAACCCCAGAAGCGAAGGTTATTGTATTATTACCATCAGCACCATTTATACGAAAAGTTAATGTTGAATCTCCCGTTGCATTTTGAGCGGTTACATTAGCAGAAAGCATTGAAAAAGTACCAGCCTTTGTAACATAAAATTGCACATCAGCTTCGGTTGCAGACGCTGAACCATTAGCCATTACTCCACCAGTATAATATCCTGCAGCAAGAGCACTTGGGTTAAAACCCACTACGTGAGGAACTTTATATCCATTCGCAGCCTTTACTTCTTGAGTCGGTAAAATAAATGACATTAAAAAAACAATCAGTATTAAACCGCTACATATTTTTTTAATACTTTTTTTCATTAGAATCAGCGATTAATAATATTAACCTGACAGATAACAGCAGTTTCTCCGACGGAATAAATGATCGGAACCGTGAAGGAACCTTTTTGAGAATTTTTATTTTTCTCTAAAGAAATATCGAATTCTGTATTATTAGAAGTAATTCTTTGAGAAAATTGCTTGTTAGCAAATGTAATCATAAAACCTCCTGGTAATTCCCCAACCTCAAGACTTTTTATTTCTTGTCCTATCTGATTAATATTTTCGATATAAACTTTTGCAATAACGGAGGTATTTGAGATGTTTACGGAAAAAGGTGTTACTGAACACCCATATGAACCACCTGTATAGTCAATTGATTCTTTTTTAACATCTACTTCTCCTCTTACTAATAAAGCATTTTTATTTTCAAAAAAAGGAGCTGGTTTTAGTTCACCCTCTAGTGGCGGTATTGATTCTTCAATAATTTCTTCAGAAACAATAGAATCGACGATAGGCTCCTCCGTGGCTGGATAATCTTGTGTTTCAGGATCTCCAGAATTAAAAATATTATCTCCAACAAAATCTATGAATTCTCCGAGTAGTCCCTGCTCTTCCTCCTCTTCTTCTGGAAGATTTTCTGTCTCACCTTCTCCTGTTTCTGTGGTTGTCGACGTGACCTCATCAATAACCCCAGTTTCGTTTTCTGAGGGTTCAGGAGAAGTTGGAACTACTTCTTGAGCGTGTAATTGATAAACAAAAACCGAAAGAGTCAGAACGACAGCCAAAAAAGCTCCGTATTTGTTTAAATATTTTTTATTTAGATCTATCATAAAAATGCTACGTACAGTATAACAAAATATGAAGTTTATAAAAATAATCTTTTAAACACCTTTCTATTTTAAAGATTGTAAACCAATACAATCCATGAGAAAATGTATAGTAGTTTATATTGTATAAGAAAACAAATTTGAACGTTCTAAATATGAAAAAAGGAATACTGATTTTATTACTTATCGTTCTCATGTCACCGGGCACGCTTTTTGCTGCAACCGTTAATCTTTCCCCTTCCACTGGCTCATATAACCAAAATACAAACTTTTCTGTAAATATTAATGTCGGGAGTCCTGACCAAGCGATGAACGCTGCTTCAGCCACAATAACTTTTCCAAAAGACAAACTACAAGTTGTCTCTATTTCTAAAACTGGATCAATTATTGATTTCTGGGCACAAGAACCAAGTTTTTCAAACACCACTGGAGAAATAAAATTTGAAGGAGTAGCATTAACTCCTGGATATAAAGGAGCGTCTGGAAGAATAATTACAGTAACATTCAAAGGTAAGACTGTAGGACTTGCAAATGTTAAAGTAGTCTCTTCTTCAATTCTGGCAAACGATGGTATTGGAACAAATATTTTAACATCGGTTACTGACGCAGCTTTTACAATTAAAGAGGCCGAGGTAAAAGAAACAGAGGTGATTGATCTTGAAGAACTAAAACCTTTAGAAGAAGTTGTTCCAACAGAAGAAGTTTGTGAACCTGATTCTATTATAACATCAAGTACTCATCCTGGGGTTGTTTGGCGAAGAGAAAACACAGCGGCATTTTCTTGGGATATAGAGAAAGATACTCTAGCAAGCAAAATAGCTTTTGATAGAATACCGGACAGTGAGCCAGATATTATTCATAGCCCAGCTATCGTTGAAAAAAGATATGAAAATCTAGATGACGGTGTTTGGTATTTCCACTTATCACTTCAAAACAATTCTGGTTGGAGCAAAACAGAACACTTTAAAATAAAAATAGACCATACTCCACCGACCATTGAAGCGAGGGAAATAAAGCGGGCTGACCTAACAGATCCAAAACCTATCATCGATCTGAAAATCACTGATAAAATATCTTGCGTTAAAAACTTTGAACTTTCTATGAACGGAGAGGTGCTGGAGTATGAGAAACTTGCTTCGGGAGAACTTCGACTTGAGACTATCGAGCCAGGTGAACATGAACTTGTAATTACTGTATATGATAGAGCTGGAAATAAAAATGAATCATTCTTAAATTTGGTTGTTGAAGCACTAGAGGTTCCAGAGGTAACAGACTATCCAGCAGAAATAAAGGCGGGTGAAGTGCTAAAAATTAAAGGAGAAACAATACCGAACGGAAATGTCGAGGCTAGAGTTACAAGTAAGAGAAATAACTTCCTAGTAAAAGAAGAGTTTCAAAGTGCAAGCGGTAAATTCACATTCGAACAAAAAGACTTAAAGAAAGGAATCGTCTTCGTATCCTTCCGAGTGTCCGACGCTCGAGGTGCACAAAGTCAGTGGTCTGTACCAGTAGAAATAAAAGTAACAAGTAGCTCTTTCCTACCTTTTGACTCCATAATCTCTTCTCTTGGTGTTGAGATAGCTGTCGCTATTGGAGTACTTCTAGTTGTAATCATTATCCTCATAACAAGAGCTCTTACAATACGAAAAATAAGAAGACAGCTTGAGTTATAAAAAGACCAGGGATTTCTCCCTGGTCAAAATTCTAATCCACGAAATAAGAAATGCTTATCTGATATCCAGAACTAAGTTTATTCTGGATTCTCATCTGCTCATTAACATCTTGTTGGTCGGGCTTAACCCGAAGAACTTCCAAGCGAGCTCGATGAAAAGGTGAAGCAGACAAACCAAAGCCGATTCCAGTAAGACTTTCGTAATTCATCACGACTTCAGCGGTTCGAAGACGAGAATTCACTTCGCCAAGTTTGAGTATCTCACCCAACCTTCCTCCAAGACGTGTTGAAGTGAAGATATGGGTATTTTCAAAAGCCATGGAGAAATGAAAGTTGGCATACAAGCTCGAAGACTGTAGATAAAAACCAGACAGATTGTAGTTTTCAAAGGATCTCTTACGCCTCGTGATGAAGTTTGCTTCGTACGGAACACGACGATGGTAGTTCCCGTGAAAAAAACCAGCACTCGAGTTAAGGGTCTTGCTTGAAAGACCTATGCCGAATCGAGATGAGAGATATCCTGAGGAGGGTAATGCATCCAGCCGGACAAAGGCATGTGGATGAAATTCATTTTCGTATTTGACGAATGGAAACAAAACCATTTCCATCTCAGCCTTCATCAAACGATTCCCTTTTTGTGTGTCTTCTCTTTGGATAGACTTCTGGAACGTTGTTTCTTCTTTTGCCTTCGGTATAACGTACGACAAACTGAAATATACGTAAACGTTGTTGCTATCGACTTCATTTGGAATGAAGTCAGTTCTCATATTCAAAACCTCCTGACAGAAAGCTGGCGAGAATACGAAAAAGAAAGCAAAGACTCCTGTGATCTTTTTCATGGTGGTTAGATGTTAAGGTGCAACTCTTCTATATGTAATTATACAACGAAAAAACCCGCAGACACATTGTGTCCGCGGGCTTTCACATCATGAAGATCTCATCACTGCTTGACCAACTTGGTATTGCCGACGTTTGTTGTCAGAACGTACACACCGGACGAAAGTCCAGAAAGTGCACCCAACTGATTCTTGCCGGCAAATAGTTGCCCGGAGGCGACAGTTTGTCCGGCGAGATTGGTGATCGTATACTCCGCTCCCGAAGGTGACTCAATAGTCACGACATCCGTAAACGGATTTGGATACGAGTGGAGTCCCGGTTCGAACTTGAGAAGATCGCTCTGGAATCCCGTACTTCCGTACGAAAAACATAGTGTTTCAGATTCCCAGACAACCGTCTCTCCGAAGTTCGAATCAATACTCGTGTCTTCGTCAGTGATAAACCACCGGAAGCAGTAATCACCAAAGTAAGACCCGGGCAAATTGAACTCTGCAAATGGAACAATCCCGAGAGGAAGCACCCATTCAACAGTTTGATCGTAATCATCCGGAGATGTACGTTCCAGCCGACACTTCAGTTTCGAAACATAATGAGGATCACGACCAAGGCCGTAAGATGAGTGAATGTCAGCCCTAAGCCGAATTAGTGGTGGCTGACCATACACAACATCGTAGATCGTCAGTGATGGTTCGGGTATCGTCGTAACGGTAACCCGGTGTAGCGGTAGCTCCTCGATCTCATGGAAATTTTGATCGAGAAACTTAATCATCAACTCACCTCCTTGATCGACGCTGATAGTATCAACCCCAGAACCACTGAGCGCCTCTTCTGTGAGGTACACCCAGGTTGGCTGGTAGTAAGATGTAGTGTTCCGAAATACTCGACGATATGTAGGGTCGTCGAGGTCTGAATAGTCTGCCACGATAGTCGCATTGTTTGGGCCGATAGCATCGGTCCAGCGGATATCGTAGTTCTGCGCATCTACGCTATTCACTCCAAAGAGCGAAAAGGAGATCACAACGAGAAGTGTGATGTTCTTCATGGTATGTAAATGTAAGGTGCGTTTGTGTTTTAGTTCCTAGTCTATTTATATCATAAAACAGCCTTAAAGTCAAGTTTTTAAGGCTTATTCCCTCTATTCTAAATTAACTGAATTTTTAAGGGTAAAATCCCCTATTTTCGTCCTTTTAAGATCATAAAGTGTTGCTGGCACTCCCAAAAGCTCTCCTATTTTTTGAACCAAGGACCGGATATAAACACCAGAAGCGACATCAAAAGAGACTCTGATAATAAACCCTTCAGGTACTTTATCACTTCCCAGAAACTCACTTTTATAGACTTTCATTTTTCTTGGGAGGATTTCCACTTCTTCCCCACTTCGCGCATATTTATACAAAGGCTTCCCATCTTTTTTAATCGCAGAATATATTGGTGGTAAAAGTTCAAACTCTCCATGAAAAGCCAACGTCAATTCTCTTATATAATCTTCTTCAATAAAATGAATTTCTGTTTCTTCTAAAATCTGTCCTTCCATATCTCCCGTGTCTGTTTTTCTTCCAAATAAAATATCTGCGATATAAGTCTTATCAAGTTTTATATAATCATTTAATTTTTTTGTTCCAGACTCCACACCAACAATCATAAGCCCGCTCGCCAGTGGATCGAGAGTTCCAGCGTGACCCATTTTCCTGATTCCCATTTTCTTACGCAAAATCCGTATAACATCAAAAGAAGTTATACCTTTTGGTTTATTTATAAGTAAAATATCATCCGGTTTTCTCATGGGTTTAAATATAACTTTTTAAAAATGATTTGCGATGAAATTCTGTCAGTCCGTGTTTTAGAATCGCGTCGATGTGAGCTTTTGTACCATAGCCTTTGTGTTTTTCAAAATAATATTGCGGATATTCTGTCGCTAAATTTGTCATCTCTCTATCTCGCAAAACTTTTGCCACGATTGAAGCCAGAGAAATCACCGGGAGATTTTCATCACCTTTTATAAAAGATTCTTCGATGAAATCTTCACCGACCGAAAGCC
Source organism: uncultured Candidatus Saccharibacteria bacterium (assembly GCA_964550665.1). GTDB lineage: Bacteria > Patescibacteriota > Minisyncoccia > Phycocordibacterales > CSBR16-119 > JAUPTX01. The sequence goes on along the minus strand of CAZJZW010000011.1, from coordinate 5,110 downwards.
CTCCATCTAAAAGTACTTTTGTTTTTTCTTTATCGGAGCCGATTTTTATAACAGAATTTTTAACGCAGGCTTTTATACAAACCGCAATACCTTTATCATCTATCTCTTTTGCTGAGGCTTTCGAAATAACATATTTTAAAAAACCCTTGTCGGCATATTCTGTGATTTTTATAAACCACTTTTCGCGCATTTTTTCTGTTAACTTTTTAGAGTCGCGAAGTGGTAATTTTTCTGTCTCACTTATTATCTTTGCCAAGTTTTCCTCTGAAATATATAGTGCACAAACATAGACAGGGCCTGCTACAGGACCTCTTCCGACCTCATCTACGCCAATTAAATATGGGTATTCCACCCGCATATAGTACCATACGGTTTTATGCTAAAATAGTCTAACTATATGAGTCAAAAATTCGTCCATCTTCATACTCACTCTCACTATTCCCTCTTGGACGGGCTTTCTAAAATCGGCGCTTTGGTAAAAAAAGCAAAAGAGTTTGATATGCCGGCTTTGGCCCTAACTGACCACGGGGCGATGTACGGGGCGATAGAATTTTATAAAAAGTGTCTTGATGCGGGAATAAAACCAATCATCGGAGTTGAAGCATACATAGCTGAAAGAACTCGTCACGATAAAGAATCAAATATCGATAACAAAAGATACCACTTGACTCTTCTAGCCAAAAATAACCAGGGTTATAGGAACTTAATGAAACTTGTTTCTTTGTCTTTTCTTGAAGGATACTACTACAAACCAAGAATGGATGAAGAGATTTTGCGACAATACTGCGAAGGTATTATTTGTCTATCAGGCTGTCCGGCTGGAGAGCTTGCTCACGCTCTTCGTGCAAAAAATGAAGAACGCGCAGAGCAAATTGTAGAAAAATATATCAGTATTTTCGGAAAAGAAAATTTCTTTTTAGAATTTATGAACCATGCCGAAGTTGAAGGTACGCAGCTAGTAAAACATGGGCTTTTAAAACTTTCTAAAAAATATAATGTGCCGATTGTCGCTACTTGGGATTCTCATTACTTACACGAAAGCGATAGCGCTGCTCATAATACCCTTCTTGCTATTAACACTAACGGTGCAAATTTTAAATTCAACGGCGACTATCATTTCATAGATCCAACGGGTGCAGTAGAATATTTTAAAGATATGCCAGAGGCGGTAGAAAATACATTAAAGGTTGCCGAGATGATAAATATAAATCTTGAGCTTGGAACTTGGGTTTTTCCGAAATTTGGACTTGAAGATGGGCATACACCAGAAACACAACTTAAAAAATATGTTTACGAAGGTATCCCAAAAAGATACGGGCAAGAATCTGCAGAGATAATAAAGAGAATTGAATACGAACTTGAAATTATTAAGAATAAAGGATTTTCTATTTATCTACTTATCGTGGGTGATCTTATTCGTTTCGCAAATGAAAACGGAATTCTAACAAACATCCGAGGATCTGTCGCAGGCTCTATCACAACGTATCTTTTAGGAATTACGAACGTCGATCCTTTTCGTTTTAAACTTCCTTTCGAACGATTCCTAAACCCAGAACGTCCTTCAGCACCTGATATCGATATGGACTTCGCCGATAACAGACGCGACGAAGTGATCGAATACGCAAAAAGAAAATATGGTGAGCGAGCGGTGGCTCAAATCGGTACATTCGGTACGATGCAGGCACGTGGCGCTGTGCGGGATGTCGCTAGAGCTTTGGGTTATCCATACGATATCGGAGATAAAATTTCAAAACTTATTCCTCTTGGAAAACAAGGTTTCCCTATGACCATTGATATTGCTATTGGTATCGAACCAGAGCTAAAAGAAATGTACGAAAATGACAAAGTTGTAAAAGAGATTATCGATATGGCGAAGAAAATCGAAGGTTGCGCAAGACACATCTCTGTTCACGCAGCCGGTGTCGTAATCTCTCCAACAAGCGTCGATGACTACGCCCCAGTTCAGCTAGACCCTAAAGGCGGAAAGATTATTACCCAATACGATATGCACGCCGTCGAAGACGCCGGACTTATTAAATTCGACTTTCTTGGAATTAGAAACTTAGCGATACTCGCTGATTCAATCAAACTCGTAGAGAAAATAGAAGGTGTAAAAATAGATATTGAAAATATCCCGATTGATGATCAAAAGACATTCAAAATGCTTGCAGAAGGAAAAACGATGGGCGTCTTTCAGCTATCATCTTCTGGAATGACTCGCTATCTAAAAGAACTTGAGCCGTCGATCATCGACGACATCAATGCGATGGTGGCACTTTATCGCCCAGGACCGATGGAAATGATTCCTGAATATATCAAACGAAAACACAATCACGCTTTGATTCGTTTTCTTGACCCTCGAATGAAAGATATTCTCGATCTTTCCTACGGAGTTATCACATATCAAGATGACGTTATGATGATCGCTATTAAACTCGCTGGATATTCTTGGCTTGAAGCTGACAAACTTCGAAAAGCGATGGGTAAGAAAATCCCTGAAGTTATGATGGCTGAAAAAGGAAAACTAATAGAAGGCCTTCTCAAAAATGGAATGACGCAGAAGAAAGCAGATGAGCTCTGGGCACTTATCGAACCATTCGCGGCATACGGATTCAACAAAGCTCACGCAGCCAGTTACGGAAACTTGGCTTACAAGACAGCTTATATGAAAGCCAACTTCCCTGTCCCATATATGAGTGCTATTTTGACAGCAGAGTCAGGAGACGTAGAGCGAGTTTCTGAAATTATTCACGAATGTAAAAAGATGAATATCGAAGTTTTATCGCCTCACATCAACGAATGTTTTGGCGGATTTACGGTTATTAAAAACGAAAACGCCGGAGAGCTCGATAAAATTCGATTTGGATTTTATACGATTAAAAACTTAGGTGGAGATATTTCTGACGCTATCATCGAAGAAAGAAAAAGTAGAGGGAAATTTACTTCTATGGAAGATTTCCTAGAACGTGTTCAACATAAAAACTTAACCAAAAAGTCCCTTGAGGCTCTGATCAAGGCTGGAGCGATGGATGATTTTGGTGACCGAGGAACATTCTTACAAAGCATGGAAGAACTTTTAGCTTTCACAAAATCTTTTTCAAAGGTTGATAAAAATCAAGGTTCACTTTTTGGTGGTGATATGGCTCCAAAATCAAAACTTACTATTAGAGAGGGTGGTCTTGCGACAAAAGAAGAAAAGCTTGTTTGGGAAAAAGAACTCTTGGGACTTTATATATCAGGTCATCCTCTTGAAAGAGTAAAAGAAAAAATAGATAAGAGCGGTATGGATTTTAAAAAGCTTCAGCAGACAGGTTTCCAAAACATGAATGTCGTGTGTGCGGCAATGATAGAAAGTATAAGAAAAGTTATTACAAAGAAAGGTGGGCAGATGGCGTTTATAAAGTTAGCTGATCTTACTGGAACAATAGAAGCAGTAGTTTTCCCTGAAACTTTCCGTGAATTTGCCCTTTTGCTCGTAGAAAATAAGTGTCTAGCTATCAAAGGTAAGCTAACTATTCGTGATGGAGAAAAAAGCATAATGATTGAATCTTTAAAAGAGATTTAATTTGACTATTCTTACTTAAATAGGTAGAATTTTAAAGAACCAACAAAGCACATTCAAATGAGCTTTTACCCTCTCCTTCCTTTACTGCCTGTGCGTTATAAGAAAGACGACCAGAATCAAAAAATGCTAGATGTTATAAGCGATATATGTGAAAAAAACATACATCGAGCTCTTTACTTAATTGAAGATGCATTTAGCGACATTTTTGGAAAAGAAGCTTTCGAAAATCTGTACCAAGAGCACCAGAGACTTGTAGAGATTACGCTTAAGCAAGCAAGTAAGATGTCTATAGCACTTACCTTCGAAGAAAAGGATAAGTACTTTGCTGATATTGCACAGTCTGTTTTTGAATCCACGACGAATAAGCTGAGTCGAGATAACAACCAAGCTTTCCGAATGTTCTTGTCACTTCTGCGTCGAAAAAGTAATATCGAAGCAAATGACAAGTACAACAAGGATATGCAGGAAGGGAGACGGAAATCTAGAGAATCACGGTATCGCACTAGAAACTCTAGCGGACAAGGAAGTCTTTTCCGCTAAAACCGAACCCACAGAAGTGTGGGTTCTTTTTTACAAACAAAAACCCGCACATTTCTGCGCGGGTTTTTGTTACTTATTCAAAACTAGAATGTTTTGATTTATAGCCTCTTGGTTTACTTCCATACTTTCAATCTCACTCATAATCTTAAACGCAAGTTTATGATAGTTAGGTGTAATACCTGGAGTTGTCGGGGGGTTGTACACATCGAGAATTTTCTCAACAGTCTTTCCTTTGTAGTAATTTGCCGTCTTAGGGTTATTACCACTTAAGTTCATAGCAATGATTTCAAATGATTCTTCAACAGAATCAAATCCAATCTTACATGAACCCCACCCAAACCAGTTATTTTTACCTTTTGGATTTTTACAAGTATGTTTTCCTCCTGTTGTCTCTAGTTTTGCTAGAGCCGGGATTAATCTCCAGTCGAGGCCATATTTATCTGCTGCGACAACCATCGCCATACCGTGCCCTTCGGCTGGTAATTCATATTTACCAAAGTATGCGTCGATTTTAGCAGCTTTTATTTTTTGTTCTTCTAAAAGAGCTGTTTGTTCGTCTATCATTTCGGTAACTCCGAAACCTGACTTTATTTTATCCTCTAAAGCTGAAAGGTCGATCTTACTATCAACGCCCCCAGAAATGTTAGTTACCAGTAAAGGTAAGAGGATAAAAGAATGCAACGATTTGCTGAAACTCTTATATATTGTATTCATATGTGACGGTTTCGCTCCGACAACACCGTGGTAGTATGTCCGTAAAAAAGAAAAAACAAAGTTACCTTGTTTTAAGATTTTTGTTATTCGATTTAAACGGTCTTTGTTTTCCCATAGTAGGCAAACAAAAAAGCCCCCGACGGGACTTACGTCCATATCTTAGCATGGGGTTATTTTTTTGTCAATACCCTAAAATTTTAATCTGTCAAGTCCCAGAAATGGCTTAAAATATGAGTTTTTAGTGAATTTTGCTTGTATTGACCTAAAGTTTCTTTGTGGGATTTTGGGTTT